>NZ_JBJJLO010000129.1:0-18374 GCF_046230915.1 Pseudomonas sp. KCJK8993 | reverse complement strand
CACCGGGGCGGGAAGGGGCGATGCGGATGTCGCCACCGACGTTGCGAACCATGGAAAACAACCCCGAGGCCGAGCCCACCTGGTCCTTTGCCAGCCCCTGGATGGCCATCACCCCCAGCGCCACCACCACCAGCGACTGGCCGATGCCACGGATCACCAGCGACGGCACGATGACGTTGACCGAGGCATCGGGGTTCAGGTGCATGTTCATCAGGCAACCGATGCCGGTGATGGCGAAGCCGGCGACGATGATGGTCCGCGCGCTGGTCCAGCGCATCAGGTGCGGCGTGGCGAAGGACATGGCGAACTGCACCAGGCCGTAGGGAATCATCATCAGGCCGATCTGCCGGGCGTTGTAGCCGTGGATCTCGGCGAAATAGTTGGGCACCAGGAACACCACGCCGAACACCACCGCGCCGAAGGTGAATTGCATCAGGCTGGCGATGCCGAAGTTATAGCGGCCCAACAGCCGCAGGTTGATCAGTGGTTGCGGGCGACGCAGTTCGATGACCGTGAAGGCCAGCAGGCCGACGCAGGCCAGCAGCGCGCAGTTGACGATGAACGACGAGGCCAGCCAGTCATGGCGTCCCCCCTCCTCCAGCATGATCTGCAAGGCCGCCAGGCCCACCGCCATGCTGGCGATACCGCCCCAGTCGCCCTGGCGCAACTTCTCCAGGACCATGGGCTGCGGGCGCACCGACCAGCCAATGGCCGCCAGCAGCAACAACCCCGGCGGCACCTGCAGGTAGAAGATCCAGCGCCAGGAATAGACATCGGTGAGCCAACCGCCCAGGGACGGGCCCGCCGCCTGGGCGACGTTGTTGGCCACCGCGAACAGGGCCATGCCCAGGGGATGGCGGGCCGCCGGCAGCTCGGTGACGATCAGCTGGAACGACAACGGAATCAGCACGCCGCCAAAGGCTCCTTGCAGCACCCGCGCCAGGATCAGGGCGTGGATGTTGGGCGCCAGGGAACAGGCGATGGAGAACAGCACGAAGCCGGCGGTGCCGACCATCAGCACCCGGCGCATGGAAAACACCGAGACCAGCCAGCCGGTCATGGGGATGATGATGATCTCGGCCACCAGGTAGGCCGTGGTGATCCACGAGCCCTCCTCGAAGGTGGCGCCCAGGGAGCCGCGCACGTCCGGCAGCGAGGCGTTGGTCACGTGCACGTTCATCCCGGCCATGAAGCAGCCGACCACGCTGCCCAGCACCGCGACCCAGGTGCGCAGGCTGATCGTCGGCGCCGTCTCGGCCGCTGGCTCGGCCAGGCGTTGGGCACTAGTCATGGCGGGTATCCACGGTCACCACCACCGACATGCCCGGGCGCAGCTCGGCCTGGCGCGGCTGCCCGGGATCCAGGTGGATGCGCACCGGCATGCGCTGCACGATCTTGGTGAAGTTGCCGGTGGCATTGTCCGGCGGCAGCAAGGCGAATTGCGCACCGGAGGCCGGGGCGAAGCTGTCCACCCGACCGGTGAGCACCTGGCCCCCCAGGGCATCGACCTCGACCCGTGCCGCCTGACCGGGACGCATGCCGTCGACCTGGGTTTCCTTGTAGTTGGCCACCACGTAGGCCTCCCGGGGCACCACCGCGAGCAGCGGCGCGCCGACTTCCACATACTGCCCCGCGCGCAAGCTGCGTTGCCCGGCGACCCCGGCCACCGGGCTGCGCAGCTCGGTGCGCGCCAGGTCGATACGCGCCAGGCGCAGCTGGGCGTCGCTGCGGGCAACGCCGGCCTGGAGCTTGTCCAGCTGGGCCCGGGCACTTTGCTGCTCGGTATCGAGCACCGCCACTTGCTGGCGCCGCGCGGCCAGGTTGGCGCGGGCGGCGACCAGCGCGGCATCGGCCTGGCGCGCCAGGGCATCGGCGCTCTCCAGTTGCTGCACGCTGCTGACCTGCTGGCTGGCCAGGTGCCGTTGCCGGCGCCCTTCCTGGCCGGCACGCAAGGCCTCGGCCTCGGCGGCGCCGACCCGGGCCCGGGCCTCGTCGATCAAGCTTTGCTGTTGTTGCTGGCGCGCCTGCAGGTTGGCCACCCGGGCTTGTCCGGTGCGCAGTTCGGCGTGGGCTTCGCGCAGCACCGCCTCGGCCTGCTCGACCCGTGCCGAATAATCGCTGTCATCGATCCGGGCCAGCAGGTCGCCGGCCTTGAGCAGTTGGTTGTCACGTACCTCGACGCTGGCCAGGTAGCCGGCCACCCTGGGCGCAATGGTGACGATATCGGCCCGCAGGTAGGCATCGTCGGTCACCACCAGGAAACGACCGTTGAACCACCAGTACAGGCTCCAGGCCAGGATCAGCAGCAGGCCCAGGACCAGCCCCGCATATAACGCCAGGCGGCGTCGGGTCAGGCCATGGACAGGGGAAGCGGAAGTAGAAGCGGTATCGGTCATTGCAGGGACTCGCCAGTGGCTTGAGAGGAGGAAGAGCGAAAGGACGATGCGTGGCTGTCACGGTCCACGGTGGGCAGGATCACCGGCGGGGCCTCGCGCCAGCCGCCACCGAAGGCCTTGAACAGCAGGACCTGGCTGTCGATCAGTCGGGCATCGGCCCGCGCCGCGGCAGCCCGGGAGGCCACGTCGGAGCGCTGGGCATCGAGGTAGTCCAGGGCGCTGGACGCCCCGGCCGCCCGGGCCAGGCCGGCCAGGCGCAGGGCCTCGTGGTTGCGTTCGGCCGCCAACTGCAGGTCCTGCTGGCGCTGCCCGGCAGCCTGGTAGTCGCTCAGGGCCTGGCGCTGCTCCTTGAGAGCAACCAGGATGCTGCGGTCGAACTCGGCCAGTGCCGCGCTTTCCCGGGCATCGGCCTGGGCAATGCGGGCACGCACCGCGCTGAAGTTGGGAAAGCTCCAGGACAGCAACGGGCCCAGGCGCCAGACCGAGGCGTCGCGTTCGTCGAAACCACTGGGATGATGGGCCGAACTGGCTATCCCCGCGCCGAGGCTGATCCGCGGGTAGAGTTCGGCCCGGGCCACGCCGATACGCGCCGTGGCCGCCGCCAGCCGGCGCTCGGCCTGGCGCACATCGGGACGCCGGCGCAGCATGGCCAGGGCATCGCCACCGGGCAGGCTGGCAATCAGCGCCGGCGCCTGGCGACAGGCTTGCGCCTGGGCTGGCACATCGCCCGGGAGGCGTCCCAGCAATACCGCCAGCTCGGCCAGGGCCCGCTGGCGCCCGGCCTCCAGCGGCGGCAAGGCGGCACGCACCTGGCCCACCAGGCCCTCGGCCCGGGCCACGTCCAGGGGCAGCGCGGCGCCGGAACGATGCAGCTCGGCGGTCAGGTCGCGCCCTTGCTCCACCAGTGCCAGGGACTGGCGCGCCACATCCAGGCGCTGGCCATAGCTGCAGGCTTGCAACCAGGCGCGGGTGGTTTCGGCGGCCACTACCACCCGCAGGCCATCCTCGGCGGCCCTGGCGGCGTCGGCATCGGCCCGGGCCGCTTGCTCCAGGCCATGCAAGCGCCCGAACAGGTCCATCTCCCACTGCACGTCCAGGCCGATGCCGTAGCGAGTACCCGTGCGGATACGTCGGTTGTCGCCCAGGGCCGCTTCCAGCTGGTCGTCCGCCGTGCTGCCATAACCGGCGTTGGCCGACAACTGGGTCTGCGGCTGGTCCAGGGTATCGGCTTCACGCAGCAGGGCCTTGGCTTGCAGCAGGTTGGCCGCCACCACCCGCAGCTCGCGGTTCTGCCCCAGGGCTTCCTGCACGGCGGCATTCAGCGCCGGGTCCCGGTACAAGCGCCACCACTGATCGCCGGGTTCCGGGGTCGCGGCTGGCGTGTCGGGCAGCTCCAGGGTGGTGCTCGGCGGCCGTTGCGGGCCGACGCTACAGGCGCCCAGCAGGGCGCACAGGGCCAGCACGGGCCCACGATGAATAGGCATGAGGGGGTACTCGATGGTTCGATGCACCTCACTTTAAAAAGGCCCCTGACGACCGTCTAACGAGAATTTCCTTTTAACCATCGCAAAATGGTCATTTTCTGCCGCTCGTCCGGCGCTGTGCTATCGAACTGGCATCCCAGGCCTGCCTCAAGGCTGTCGCCCAGCTGAACGAACGTGCGCCAGTCCAGCCACCCCACGAGGCCGTGGATACACTTTGCCACTCCTCCTTTCCCTCCTTTCGATCGATCGCCATGACCGAAGATTTCGAAGTGCCCAGCCCCCACGAACAGCATGTGGAACACGTGAGCGAACAGGCCCATGCCCGCAATGACAGCTTCGCCAGCAAGATCGCCGTCACCACGGCGATCATGGCCACCCTCGGTGCCTTGCTGAGCTACCAGGCCGGCTCCAGCGAGAGCCTGGCGGCTATGGACAAGAACAATGCGGCGATGAAAAAGACCGAGGCGGCCAACCAGTGGAACTACTACCAGGCCAAGTCCAGCCGGCAGAACCTGGCGGAGCTGGCAGCCCACATCCCCGGGGTCGACGCCAAGCACTACAGCATCGAGGCCCAGCGCTACCAGAAGGAAAAGGAAGCCGTGCGCCTCAAGGCCGAAGCCCTGGAAGCCCAGGCCCAGGATTGGGATGAGCAATCCGAAGCCGCCTTGCACCAGCACCATCGCTGGGCCCAGGCAATGATGGCGATCCAGATCGCCATCTCGATGGCGGCCATCACCCTGCTGACCCGCAAGCAATGGCTGGCGCGCCTGGCCTATGGCACCGCAGGCGCCAGCGTGCTGCTGGGTTCGCTGGCCTGGCTGCACATCTAGCCGCGCGCCTGGGAATCCTCGAGGGCTGCCTGCGTTTGCCAAACCTCGCCCCCAACCAACCCCGCCACGGGCCGGCGGGGGACCGGGCCGCTCGTGGCAATGGGCCAGCTCGCCCGGCGAACGACTGCTAGGCTCAGCGCGAGCCGGATCGTACCTGCCTGTGCTCCTGGCTCATCGACCTTTCCCCCCTCAAACCACCAAGAACCTTGAGGAACGCATCATGGGATCAAATGGAAATGATCACGACTACATCCAGTGCGGATGCCACAACCCGGTCTGGGAAGCGCTGAAGCACAGCCTCGACCCGGCCCGCTACATGGCCGGGCTGCCCCGCGAAGCCCATGGCCCGCGGCCAGAGCCGGACGGCGCATCCATCGTCTTCACCAATGGCACCCTCTATCCGCTGCGCGAGGGCAACATGGACGACCGGGTCGAGGCCCTGGGCATCCATGCCGGCGACGTGGTGGCCGTCGGCACCCTGGCCGAGGTCAAGGCGCGCATGCAGGACTTGAAGCTCGCCTACACCATCCAGGACCTGGGCGGCAGGACCTTGCTCCCCGGCCTGGTGGAACCCCACGCCCATATCGTGCAGAGCTGTGCCATGGATGGCTGGCTGAACCTGGGCGCCATCGTCAATGACGTGGATACCGACCCCGACAGCCAAACCTTCAACCACGACGAGCGGCAGAACCAGCGACTGCGCCCCGTCTATGACTGGAACTGGCTGAAGAGCACCATCCAGGCCCAGTTGCCCAAGGACAATTCGACCTGGATCCTCGGGCACATGGTCGATCCGGCGCTGATGCCGTTCAAGGTGGTGCCCGGGGGCCAGAACCAGCTCATCACCCTGGGCTGCGGCTTCGACGAAGAAGTCGGCAACCTGGACAGCATCGACAAGCTGCACCCGATGTTGCTGGTCAGCGCCTCGATGCACACCGCCTACCTGAACAGCGCCGCCAGCGAACGGGTCACCCAGGCCGGTATCAAGGTCACTAATGGCACGGTGCAGGAACAGGATGTGCTCAAGGCGATCCTGGTCATTCCTCTCAAGCAGCAACTGGAGATGCTCAACATCTTCAAGCGCCTGGACCACTACTTCGCCACTGCCGCGCGGCGCGGTATCACCCTGTTGTACGACGCCATGATGGACCCCATCTCCAAGCTGCTGCTGGATGCCTATTTCCTCAACCATCCGCGGACCCTGCGCATCGGCTACGCCGCTGCCTGCAACGGCACGGCCAAGAGCATCAGCCAGCTGCCGGCCTACCAGGCGACTAGCCGCGAACAGGCCAAGCGCATGTACCAGGGCTCGGTGAAACTGGTCTCGGACGGTTCCAACCAGGGGTTGACCGGTTACCAGACCGCCGACTACTGCTGCAATGCCGGTGCCCGCCCCAAGGGCAACTTCAACTTCTGCGATGAGGGCAACAAGGATCCGCAAGACCTCCCCGTCGCCTACCAGGACCTGGTCCAGGCCGTCGCCGCCAAGGGCTGGCCGCTGATGATCCACGCCAATGGCGACCGGGCCATCGACTTCACCCTGCAGGCCTACGAGAAAGCCTTCGAGCAGGGTCTGGGCCTGGACAAGCGCCACCGCATCGAACACTGCTCGCTGCTCAGCGAAGATCGCCTCAAGGCCATGGTCAAGCTGGGGCTGTCACCCAGTTTCCTGGTGGGGCATGTCGGCTACTGGGGCTACGCCTTCCAGCAGGCGATCTTCGAGAATCGCGCCGACACCATGCTCGACCTGTGCCAGATGGCCCTGGGCAAGGGCCTGCGGATCTCCCTCCACAGCGATTGCACGGTCACGCCGCTGGGCCCGCTGCGCTCGATGGAGCAGGCGGTGACACGCAAGATGGAAGGCCTGCGCCTGCCTGGGCAAACAGCCTATGTGCAGGATCCGCAACAAATGCCGGTGCTCAACCCCGAAGAGTGCCTGACGCGTAAACAAGCGCTGAAGGCCATCACCTACGATGCCGCCTGGCAGTGCAATGCCGAAGCCTGGACCGGCTCCCTGGCCGAGGGCAACTTCGCCGATTTCGTGATCCTCGAGCAGGACCCGCTGGACGAAAACGTCCCGGCCACCAGCCTCCGCGACATCAAGGTTCACGAGACCTGGAAAGGCGGCCAGCGGGTGTACTCCAGCAGCGCCAGCTGACACTCAGGGGGCCGTAAGGGATCTTGCCGGGGAGCGGACGCCGTCCATCCGCTCCCCTGGCAAACACACAGCCAGCGCCTGATCCGGTCAGCGGGTCCAGGCCGCGGCGTCAGCGAAGAAGGCCCGGGCGTTGTCCTCCAGGCTCTCCAAGTGATAACCGCCCTCCTGGACGATCAGGCAGGGCAGCCCCAGGCCGCGGATGCGCTGGCCCAGGCTGGCGAAGCCGGTACGGGTCACCGCCACCTTGCTTTGCGGGTCCAGCTCGAAGATGTCGAAGCCCAGGGACAGCACCAGCACCTGGGCATCGAACGCCCGTACCGCGGCCAGGGCCTGCTCCAGCCGCGCGAGGAAATCCTCTTCGCTGGCACCGTGGGCCATGGGCAGGTTGAGGTTGTAGCCCTGGCCCGCACCGCTGCCACGTTCCTCGGCAAAGCCGGCGACGCCCGGGTAGAAGTTGGTGGGGTCGCCGTGCACCGAGACATACAACACGTCACTGCGCTCGTAGAAGATTTCCTGGATGCCCTGGCCGTGGTGCATGTCGGTGTCGAGCACCGCGACACGGCTGTATCGCTCGCGCAGCACCTGGGCGGCGATGGCCGCGTTGTTCAGGTAGCAGAAACCACCGGCGGCTTCGGCCCGCGCATGGTGCCCCGGCGGGCGGCACAGGGCATAGGCTGCCGGTTCACCATCGAGCAGCGCCCGGGCCCCGGCGATGGCGCTCTGGGCCGACCAGTAGGCCGAGCGCCAGGTCCACTCGCCCACCGGGCAACTGCCGTCGGCCAGGTAGCGCGCGGCCTGGGCCAGGACGCCACGCAGGGCGTTGGGCTCGCGCACGAAGATGTTGGACATGACCTCCTCGCCCCAGTCCTCGGGGATATCCTTCCAGCGCCGATGGGCCTGTTCGAGGAACTCCAGGTAGGCCGCACCATGCACCGCTAGCAAGGGTTGCAGGCCGGCATCCGCCGGTTGCTCCAGGGCGAAACCCAGGGTGTGTACCGCCTGCACCAGGCGCCGGGCCCGCTCGGGCACCTCCTGGGGCGTGCGCATCTGGCCCCGGGAGAAATAACTCCGGGGATGGTGAAGCAATTGTTCGGGGTGGAAAAAACTGCGCATGCAAGGCTCCTCAGGCGACCCGGCCGGCACGGGCCAGCACGGCGTTAAGCAGGACATCGGCGCCCTGGCGCACGTCCTCGGGCAAGACATCTTCGGCTTCGTTGTGGCTCAGGCCGCCGACACAGGGAATGAACACCATGGCGGTCGGGCAGTAGCGCGCCAGCAGGATCGCATCATGGCCGGCGCCGCTGACGATGGACTGCTGAGGGTAGCCCAGGCCGTCCACCGCCTCCTGCACCGCGGCCACGCAGTCGGCGTCGAACGGCGTGGCCGGGCTCACCCAGTGGCGGCTGATGCGCACCTTGAGCCCCCGTTGCCGGGCGATCTCCTCCAGGCGCTGCTGGACCTGTTGCTCCATGGCGGCGATCTGCTGGTCCTGGTGATGGCGCAGGTCGACGGTGAATTGCAGCAGGCCGGGAATGGTATTGCGCGAGGACTTGGCGATGCTCAACTCACCCACGGTGGTCAGGCCCTCGGGAGCGAAATCGGCGGCCAGTCGCTCCACCGCCAGGATCATCTGCGCTGCGCCATACAGAGCGTCCTTGCGCAATGGCATCGGCGTGGTTCCGGCGTGGGCGGCCATGCCTTCGACCTGGATGTCGAGCCAGCGGATGGCCTGGCCACCGCTGACCACGCCGATGCTCTTGGCGTTGTCCTCGAGGATCGGCCCCTGCTCGATATGCGCTTCGAAGTAGGCATCCACCGCCCCGCCCAAGGGCCGCTGGCCGGCATAACCGGTGCTCTGCAAAGCCTGGGCGACACTGATGCCCTCGGCGTCGCGCACTGCCAGCGCTTCTTCCAGGGCCATGGCCCCGGTGAACACCGCCGAGCCGAACATCGCCGGGGTGAAGCGCGCTCCCTCTTCGTTGGTCCAGACCGCCAGCTCCAGCGGCTTGCAGGTAGCAATGCCCTGGTCGTTCAGGCTGCGCAGCACTTCAAGCCCCGCCAGCACCCCGTAGACCCCGTCGAAACGGCCGCCTTCGGGCTGGGTGTCCAGGTGGCTGCCGATCATCACCGGCGCAGCCTGCGGGTCGGTCCCGGGGCGCCTGGCGAACAGGTTGCCGATGGGATCGATGCTCAGGCTCAGCCCGGCTTCGCGGCACCAGTGGGCGAACAGTTCGCGACCGGCCTTGTCTTCCTCGCTCAAGGCCAGGCGGCAGCTGCCGCCACGGGCGGTGGCGCCGATCTCGGCCATGGCCATCAGGCTCGCCCACAGGCGCTCGCCATTGATCTTCAACATCTTCAGGTTCTCCAGACAGTCAGGCGTGGGATGCCATTTCCAGGCGATGGGCAGCGGCGTGCCGGCGCGCCAGGGCTAGCACGCACAGCAGCGATACGGCGGCGATCAGGCTGTAGAACAGTGCCATCGGCCACCATTGGCCGAGAAAACGATGGGCCAACCAGGTGCCGATCAAGGGCGTCAGGCCGCCGGCCACAGCGCCGCAGACCTGGTAGGCCAGGGAGATCGCGGTGTAGCGCACCCGGGTCTCGAACAGGCCGCTGACGTAGCCGGCGACCACTGCATAGAAAGACGCCATGCACACCACCGCCAGGGCGATGCCGAGGATCATCAGCGGCGCCTGGGCCGAACTCACCAGCACGAACATCGGGTACGGCGAGGCCATGGCCAGCAGCGCCACCAGGCACAGGAAGCGCGTGGCGCCGATCTTCTCGGCAACCCAGGCGGCCAGGGGCTGGATGCAGAACTGGATGATCGCCACCACGAACAGGCACTCGAGAATCAGCGACCGGGGAATCTGCAGCTGCTGGGTGCTGTAGGCGATCATGAAGGTGTTGGTGAAGTACACGCCGGCGATCCCCAGGGTGTTGGCGCCGATGCACAGCAACAACGGCCGCCAGGCGCTGTGCAGCACTTCCAGTACCGGCGCCTGCTCATGGCGGGCAGCCTTGGCGGCGCGCTCGCGGCTGGCGAGGAATTCCGGCGACTCCTCGACCCCCAGGCGAATCGCCAGGCCCACCACCAGCAACAGCGCACTGGCCAGGAACGGCAGGCGCCAGCCCCAGCTCATCAGGGCCTCCTCGGGCAAGCGGGTCACGGCGCTGAACGCCAGCAGCGAGAGGATCAACCCGGCCGGGCTGCCCAACTGGGCAAAGGAAGCGAAGAAATTGCGCCGGCCCTTGGGCGCATGCTCGCCGGCCATCAATACCGCCCCGCCCCACTCGCCCCCCACGGCGATGCCCTGGACGATGCGCAACAGGATCAGCAGCACCGGCGCCGTGGCACCGATCTGCGCGTAGGTCGGCAGCAGGCCGATGCACACCGTGACCACGCCCATCATCAGCAAGGTGATGACCAGAGACTTCTTGCGCCCGATGCGATCGCCGATATGGCCGAAGATGATGCCGCCCAGGGGGCGGGCGAAGAAGCCCACGGCGAAGGTGCCGAAGGCCGCCATGGTGCTGAACAGCGGGTCGCCGGAGGGGAAGAACAAGGCACCGAATACCAGCGCCGCGGCCGTGGCGTAGATGTAGAAGTCGTACCATTCGATCATGGTGCCGATGAACGCGGCGGCGGCGGCCCGGCGCGGTTGAGGCGAGGCGGAGGACATGGATCAGGCTCCCTTGATTGTTGTTCTGGCAGGAGGACGGTGCAGCGCAGGCGCCTTCTGCGAGCGCCGTTGTGGAGTGGATTTATCCGTGGCCGGGGATAATCAGTCAATTTTCTATTGGTTATCTCGATTATTATCCTGGCTTATTATCAAGCCCTCGCCCGCCCCAGAGCCTTCGCCATGTCCGACCCCGATGCCCGCCGCTTGCTCAACGACCGCCTGGACTGGAACCTGCTGCGCACCTTCCGGGTGATCGGCCAGGAACTGAGCATCAGCCGTGCGGCGGCGCGCCTGCACCTGACCCAGCCCGCGGTGAGCCAGGCCCTCAAGCGCCTGGAGGAACAACTGGGCCGGCAGTTGATCGCCCGCCGTGGCCCGCGCTTCGCCCTGACCGAAGTCGGTGAGCAGATCTTCGCCCTGGCCGGGGAGATCTACGGCCAGGTGTCCCAGGTCGGCAGCGTGCTGGAGCAGCCTGCCGACGAGGTGATCGGCAAGGTCCGGCTGTTGATCATCAGCCGCATCTGCAACGAGCGCTTCGACCAGTTCCTGGCGGACTTTCATCGCCAGCACCCACGGGTCGACCTGGAGGTGGACGTGATGCGCAGCTCGGACATCGTCAGCGCCCTGCAGGAGAAGACCGCGACCCTGGGCCTGAGCCTCAACCGCCGGCCGCAGCCGCGCCTGGAGCAACGCTTGTTCCTGCGCCAGCGCTATGCGTTCTTCTGTGGCAAGCACCACCCGCTGTTCGGCCGCGCGGATGTGGCCGAGGGCGACCTGCAACGGGAGAACTTCGTCAGCTTCACCAGCGACCAGATCGGCGGCATGCTCTCGCCGTTGACCATCTTCCGCGACCAGCAGGGCTTCAGCGGACGTATCGTCGCCTCCTCCCCCAGCCTGGAAGAAGTGCGCCGCCTGGTGATCGCCGGGTTCGGCATCGGTTGCCTGCCGGAGCATGTGGTGGCGGCCGATGTCGACAGCGGGCTGCTGTGGCGGCTACCGCCCCACGAGGGCATCGCCGATGTCGACATCCACCTGCTGTGGAACCGCGAGCAGCGCCTGAGCCGCGCCGAGGCGTTGTTCCTCGAACGCTTGCAGGCGTGCCTGGACACTCAGTAGCCCAGGCGGCGGTCGGCCAGGTTCAGCAGCGGTTCGCCCGCCTCCAGGCGGCGCAGGTTCTCCGCCACTTGCCGGGCAATGCAAGCGTGGGAGGCGGCCGAGGCCATGTGCGGGGTGACGGTGACCCCGGGCAGGCTCCACAGCCGATGCTCCGCCGGCAGCGGCTCCTGGTCGAAGACATCCAGCAAGGCGCCGCGCAGTTGGCCACTGGCCAGGGCCTGTTGCAGGTCATCGACCCGTAGATGCCCGCCACGCCCGCAGTTGACCAGCGCTGCCCCGGGCGCCAGCCGGGCGAAGGTGGCATGACCAAGGATGCCCCGGGTCTCGGGCGTCAGGGGCAGCAGGTTGACCAGCAGGTCCAGGCCGTCGAGGAAGCGGTCCCGCGCCTCGGCGCCGGCGAAGCAGTGCACCTGGGGCAGCTGCTTGGCGCTGCGGGCCCAGCCACGCACCGGGTAGCCCGCACCGGCGAGGTCCTGGGCGATGGCGGCGCCCAGGGAACCCAGGCCCATGACCCCGACCTTGAAGTCCTGCGCCGGCACTTGCAGCGGCCGCTCCCAGCAGTGCCCGGCCTGTTGCCGTAGCACCCGGTCGAAGCCCCGGTGGTAGTGGATCACCGCCCAGCGCACGTACTCGGTCATGCCCTGGCGGTGCCCGGGGTCCACCACCCGGCATACCGGCAATGGCGGGCAGCCTGGATCGTGTTCCAGATGATCGATGCCGGCCGCCACCGAATGGATCAACTGCAATGCCGGCAAGGCTCGCAGGCTGCCCGGCGGCGGGAACCAGCAGGCTGCCAACCGTGCCTCGGCAGCCCCGGGGTCGTCCGCCAGCAGTGCCTGCACCTGCGGCGCACTGCGGGCAAAGGCCTGCTGCAGTTGTTGCAGCAACAGGCGGTCACGGGACAGCAGCACCACAGGGCTCATGACAGGTAGGACTCGCGCTGGTGTTCGATCAGGGTCAGGGCCGCGGCCCAGGCCAGCTCGATGATGTCGTCGGCCTCGTCGCGCTCGAACTGCTCGGCGGTGTGGGCACAGACCTGCGGCGAGGGGTAGTTGAGCACCGAGCCGCCGGCCAGGGCCTGTACCTGGGCCTGGCAGGCGCGCTCCAGGAAGTGGATCTCGTGGAAGGCGTGGGCCACGCTGGCACCGCCCACCAGCAGGCCGTGGTTGCGCAGGATCATGGCCTTGTGCGGGCCCAGGTCGGCGATCAGGCGCTGGCGCTCGTCCAGGGACAGGGCGATGCCTTCATAGGTGTGGTAGGCCAGCTTGCCGTAGAACTTCAGCGCGTGCTGGCTGATGGGCAGCAGGCCCTGCTGCTGGGCCGCCACGGCCATGCCGGCGGCGGTGTGAGTATGGATCACGCAATTGAGGTCGGGACGGGCCATGTGGATCGCCGAGTGGATGACGAAGCCGGCGGCGTTGACCCGGTGCCCGCTGTAGTGGGGGTCGACGATGCGCCCCTCCTGGTCGATGCGCACCAGGTCGCTGGCACGCATGCGGTCGAAGATCACCCCGTAGCGGTTGATCAGGAAGTGGTGCTCGGGCCCGGGGATGCGCAGGGTGATGTGGGTGTCGATCAGATCGGTCATGCGAAAGTGCGCCACCAGGCGATACAGCGCCGCCAATTCGCAACGGGCTTGCCATTCGACGGCACTCATGTGTTCAGGTTTGCTCACGGATACACCTCTTGGGGAGCGGGTTGGACCACCGGGTTGGCGCGCATGCGCGCCAGTCCGCAGACGCCGATCAGCGACAACGCCGACAGCAGGCTGAAGAACAGCGCCAGGGGCAGCCATTGCCCGGAAAACTTGCTGGCCAGCAGCGTCCCCAGCAGCGGCGTGGTGCCGCCGGCCAGGGCGCAACTGAGCTGGTAGGCGATGGAGATGCCTGAGTAGCGCAGGTGCACCGGGAACGCCTGGGTCATGTAGCCAGCGATCACCGCGTACAGCGCCGACAGGATCACCACCGCCAGGGCGATGCCGAGGGTCATCAAGAGGATGTTCTGGGTCCCGACCAGCAGGAACATCGGGTACGGCGTGACCATGCACAGCAGGGCCACCAGGGTCAGGAAGCGCCCTTCACCGATGCGCTCGGCCAGCAGGGCCGAGAGCGGTTGCGACAGCAGCTGGATCACGGTGACGAGGAACAGGCAGTCGAGGATGGTGGCCCGGGGGATGCCCTGGTACTGGGTGACGTAGGTGATCATGAAGGTGTTGGTGAAGAAGAAACCGGCCGAACCGATGGTCACCGCCGCCGCGGCCAGGAGGATTTGTCGCCAGCAGTCGCGGACCACCTCCAGCACCGGGTAGCGCGCTGTCTCCTGGTTATCCCGGGCCTTGGCGAATTCCGGCGATTCATGCACCCCGCTACGGATCATCAGGCCCACCATCATCAGCACGCCACTGGCCAGGAACGGCAGGCGCCAGCCCCAGGCGAGGAAGTCCTCGGGGGCAAGGCTGGTGACCAGGCGAAAGGCGATCAAGGCCAGCAGCAGGCCGGCCGGGCTGCCCAATTGGGCGAAGGAGGCGTAGAAGGTCTTGCGCCGGGCCGGAGCGTGTTCGCTGGCCATCAGCACCGCCCCACCCCATTCACCGCCGACGGAAATGCCCTGGATCAAGCGCAACACGATCAGGCCGATGGGCGCCCAGATGCCAACGCTGGCATAGCTGGGCAGCAGGCCGATGCCGGTGGTGGCCAGGCCCATCAGCGCCATGGTCACCAGGAGCATCTTCTTGCGCCCGAGGCGGTCGCCCAGGTGGCCGAAGACCATGCCCGCCATCGGCCGGGCGACGAATCCCACGGCAAAGCTGCCAAACGCCGCCAGGGTGCTGATCACCGGGTCGCTGCTGGGAAAGAACACCTGCCCCAGCACCAGGGCCGCGGCCGTGGCGTAGATGTAGAAGTCGTAGAACTCGATGGTGGTGCCGATGAAGGCCGCTGCCGCGGCGCGTCGCGGCTGAGGGGTGCTGTGCATGCAAGGACCTGTGTATTTGTAGTTATGGGCAGGTGCTGAAGGCTGAGTCAGGCGGCGCTCTATGGCGCTTGTGGGCTTTATCGCCGTCGTGCCAGGATTAGTCAATTTTCGAATTCTTATCCTAACTATTAGCCTTGCTACTACTAGAGCTCCCCATGGGCGCTTCTAAAAACGTAGGCGAGGCAGGTCGTTTTTAGAGGAGCCCCATGTCGACACTCGATCCTGTGACCGGCTCCTGGGCCGGACGGCGTTTTCTCAACGATCGCCTGGACTGGAACCTGCTGCGCACCTACCTGGTGATCGGCCAGGAAGGCAGCATGAGCCGCGCCGCCGCGCGCCTGCACATCACCCAGTCGGCGGTCAGCCAGGCCCTCAAGCGGCTCGAGGAACAGCTCGACTGCTTGTTGATCGTCCGTAGCGGACGGCGCTTCGAACTCACCGAGACCGGCGAGGAGGTGCTGCGCATCGCCACCGATATCTATGGCGATATCTCGCGCCTGGGCACCGTGGTACAAAGCCGCCAGGACGACGTGGTGGGCAAGATCCGGATTCTCACCGTCAGTGGGGTGAAGGCCCGGCACTACGATGAGTTCCTCGCTGACTTCCATGCCGCGCACCCGAAGATCGAGCTGGAGGTGGAGGTGCTGGGCAGTCCGGACATCATCAGTTCGCTGCTGCAAAAGACCGCGACCCTGGGGGTGGGCCTGTGCCGGCTGGCGCAGCCCAGGCTGGAGCAGCGGGTGCTGTTCCGGGAGCGCTACGCCTACTTCTGCGGCCCACGCCATCGGCTGTTCGGCCAGGCCAACCTGAGCCTGCAACAGCTGGCCACGGAGAACTTCGTCAGCTTCACCAGCGACCAGCTGGGAGGCAATCTGTCACCCCTGACGCTGTTTCGCGATCAGCAGGGCTTTACCGGCAAGATCGTCGCCTCTTCCACCAGTTTCGAGGAAATTCATCGGTTGATCTGCGCCGGTTTCGGCATTGGCTGCCTGCCGATCCACCTGGTGCGCCGGGACGTCGAACAGGGCCTGTTGTGGCCCCTGCCGCCTGAGGATGGGGTGGTGGATTTCGATATCCAGCTGCTGTGGAACCGCGAGCAGAAGATGAGCCAGGCCGAGGCGCTGTTTCTCCAGAGCATCCAGCACATGCTCAGTATCCACGAGCAGGTGCCGGACAGCCTGGTGCTGCGCTGACTCAGACGTGGGGATCGCCAGGGGCCTTGGCCGGTGCGGCGTATTGCGGCTTGAGGTGGCCGTTCTGGTCCAGTAGCCAGGCGTCCATGATCTGCCGCACCACAGGGCCGGCGACCCGGCCACCGGCCTCGCCGTTCTCGATCATCACCGAGATCACGATCTGCGGATGCTCGGCCGGGGCGAAGCCGACGAACAAGGCGTTATCGCGATGGCGCTCGCGGGTCTTGAGGCGGTCATAACGCTCGCCCTGCTTGATCGCCACCACCTGGGCCGTACCACTCTTGCCGGCGATCCGGTACTGGGCCCCGGCGGCGGCGGCACGGGCGATGCCGCGAGGATCGTGCATGACCATCTGCATGCCATGGTTGACCTGGTCCCACTCGCGCGGGTCCTTCAACAGGATGTTGGGCATCGGGTGCGGGTCCACCGGGGCCACGCCATCGACGGTCTTGGCCAAGTGCGGGCGGTTCCACACCCCCTTGTTGGCGATCAGTGCCGTGGCCTGGGCCAGTTGCAGCGGCGTGACCTGCATATAGCCCTGGCCAATGCCGAGGATCAGCGTTTCTCCCGGGAACCACGCCTGGCGGCGGGTGGTGCGCTTCCAGGCCTGGGACGGCATCAGCCCCGGGGCTTCCTCGAACATGTCCAGGGAGACCTTCTCCCCGAGGCCGAACATGGCCATGTAGTCGTGCAGGCGGTCGATGCCCAGCTTGTGGGCCAGGTCGTAGAAGTAGGTGTCGTTGGAGCGCATGATCGCCGCGTCCATGTCCACCCAGCCGTCGCCGCTGCGGTTCCAGTTGCGGTATTTGTGGTCGTAGTCCGGCAGTTGGTAGTAGCCCGGATCGAAGACGCGGCTGCTGGGGGTGACCACGCCGGTATCCAGGCCGGCGATGGCCACTTCTGGCTTGATGGTCGAGCCCGGCGCATAGAGGCCGCGCAGCGCGCGGTTGAACAGCGGCCGGTCGATGGAATCATGCAAGGCGG
This sequence comes from Pseudomonas sp. KCJK8993, assembly GCF_046230915.1. NCBI lineage: Bacteria > Pseudomonadati > Pseudomonadota > Gammaproteobacteria > Pseudomonadales > Pseudomonadaceae > Pseudomonas > Pseudomonas sp. KCJK8993. The sequence continues at coordinate 1,557 of NZ_JBJJLO010000129.1, read as the reverse complement.
CATATTCCTTGAAACTGATGCCGGTAACGAACAGGTTGGGGTCGAAGCTGGGGTTGCTGACCATGGCCAGCACTTCGCCGGTGGTGGGATCCAGGGCCACCACCGAGCCGCGGCGGTCGCCCAGGGCCTGCTCGGCGGCCTCCTGGAGCTTCACGTCCAGGCTCAGGACGATGTTCTTCCCGGGCACCGGATCGGTGTGCTTGAGCACGCGCATGATTCGCCCTTGGGCGTTGGTCTCCACCTCTTCGTAACCGACATGGCCATGCAGCTCGGCCTCGTAGAACTTCTCGATACCGGTCTTGCCGATGGACTGGGTACCCCGGTACTCCACGGAGTCCAGGGTCTTGGCCTCCTTCTCGTTGATCCGCCCGACGTAACCGATGGAGTGGGCGAAGTGCATCCCCAGGGGGTAATGCCGGACGAACTGGGCTTCGACATCCATGCCCGGCAAGCGGTATTCGTTCACCGCCAATACGGCGATCTGCTCCTCGGTGAGCTGGTAGAACAGGGTGACGGGCACGAAAGGATGGCGGGCCTGCTTCATGGCCTTGTCGAACAGCGCCCGGTCTTCTGGCGGCAGGTGCAGGAGTTCGGCGACGGTATCCAGCTCGCCCTTGAGATCGGTGGCGCGCTCACGGGTGATGGTCAGGTTGAAGCTGGGGCGGTTGTCTGCCAGGACCACGCCATTGCGGTCATAGATCACCCCACGGGTCGGGGTGATGGGCAATACATGGACGCGGTTGTTCTGCGAAACGGTGGAGTGGTAGTCGAACTCCACCACCTGGAGGAAATACAGGCGCCCCACCAGCGCACAGGTGATGGCCGCTACCAGCACGGCGCAGGCCAGCAGCCGCTGGTTGACCAGGCGGGTTTCTTTCTCGTGGTCCTTGATCGGAATCGCTTCGGGCATTGCTACAGCTTCTCGGTGAAATAGAGGTCGACGCTGGTCCGTGCGGGTGAAATCGGGTCCGTAAAAAAGAGCTGCACCATACCAAAAACCGGCCGCCGACTTTGCCAGGATTTCTCCCATGGCTGATCAATGGTGCTGGCCGGAGGGGCACTATTGACCTGTGATCAAGGGTGTCGTTCCGACTCCTCGGTTTTCCCCGCGTTACTCACTGAAGAGACTGCAAGATGCTCTTGGCCGGCCAGGCTGGCGCAAAGGCGCCTGGAAACCTCATGGAGAGTGAAGATGCCAAGCGAAGATGTGGCATGGGACTGCCCCGGGCAGCCGGCCTGCCTGGCCTGCGATCGATCCGTAAAGCCCTGCCGCAACCGTCGCCCCATCAACTGCTGGTCGCCAATAGCGTGATCGCGTTGAATCCGGTGGCTTGTCATTAGGGGTTGAGTGTTGACGACAGTTTCGCCGAGTACGGTCTGATCGATGCGAGGGCCGCTATTGTCTTGCGACTATCACCGGCCAGTGGCGGGCCAAATTGCAATTACGCCTGGGTAGCCGGCGACTGTCAGCCATTTTCGATACGGTCTGCAGCAGACATGCGGCAATTGGATCGCTCGCCTGCAGCCCGGGCAGGTGTTTGCCTGAACCAGGTCAGC
>NZ_JBJJLO010000128.1:0-18451 GCF_046230915.1 Pseudomonas sp. KCJK8993 | reverse complement strand
ATGGAGCGCTCATCCAGCCTTAGCTTCCCAAGAGGCAGATTGCATCGACCCAGCAGCGAAAAGACGAGTTGGTACGACACATGCAAACGTTTGCGTACCGGGTTTGCCAGCTGTTTGCCGAAAATTAGCTGGACCGGCCCTTACTCCCGCACGAACAAGGATTTTCAATGCTCGTCACCTCCAGGCGTATCGCTCCTTCGTACCCACGCAGCGTTTCCCTGCTACTGGGCATCGTTACCGGATTACTCAGCCCTGTCCTGCTGGCCCAACCGGCCACCCCGGACGAATCGGCCCAGGGCGAAGGCCTCGGCAAGGACGTGCAACCGGCCAAGCCCGGCGCCTACCTCTCCGACTGGTACAACCAGGACCTGATGCTGATCGGCAGCAAGGACATCAGCTTCGGCCCACGCCCGGTGGACGACGTCTACCTGGAATACGAGTACTTCGGGCGCAAGGGGCCATTCGAGCTCTATGGCTACATCGACCTGCCGAAGATCCTCGATATCGGCAACAGCCACGACAAGGGCGCCTGGGACCATGGCTCGCCACTGTTCATGGAGCACGAGCCGCGCATCTCCATCGACTACCTGACCGGCCGCAGCCTGGCCATCGGCCCGATCAAGGAGTGGTATGTAGCCTTCGACTGGATCTATGACCACGGCAGCCGCACCGCCAACCGGGCCAACACCCTGTACAGCGGCCTGGGCACCGATATCGACACCCATTCACGGGTCAACCTGTCCGCCAACTTCTACGGTCGCTACCAGTGGGAAAACTATGGCGCCAGCAATGAATACTCCTGGGATGGCTACCGCGCCCAGCTCAAGTACATCGTGCCCATCGACAAATTCAGCAACGGCGCCTCGCTGACCTACATCGGCTTCACCAACTTCGACTTCGGCTCCGACCTGCACAAGGACAACCCGGCCCGCACGGCCAACGCCACCGTGGCCACCAACGTACTGCTGTATTCCTTCACCCACTTGCGCTTCATGTTAGTGGGGCGCTATTTCCACAACGGTGGCAATTGGGAGGACGGCAGTGTGTTGAATTTCGGTGACGGTGAGTTTCGCGCCCGTTCCGACGGCTGGGGTTACTACGCCGGGATCGGCTATCAGTTTTAACAACCAAGCTGCTGGCTTTAAGCCGCGGAAAAAACGCCGGACAACGGCAATCAAGGAGATGGTGTTATGCGTGGGGTTCAAAAGCTTTCGTGGATAGTAGGGCTGAGTACGGCGATGGCTGCGGGGGCTTGGGCCAATGAAGCGCCGATCAAGCCCAAGGTGGTGCTGATCAGCATGTTCGCTCCGGAGGCACAGAACTGGATCGAGCGCCTGGAACTCAAGCACAAGGTGCGTGTCCCGGGGTTGGCCGGAGAATATCCGGACATCAGTTGCAGCAACGACCGGCAGGTGTGCCTGCTGACCACCGGCATGGGCCAGACCAACGCTGCGGCCTCGACCCTGGCCCTGGCGCTGTCGCCGCAGTTCGATCTGCGCAAGAGCTACTTCCTCATCGCCGGGATCGCCGGCATCAACCCGCACCAGGGCACCATCGGCACCGCGGCCTGGGCCCATTACCTGGTGGAGTTCGGCACCCAGTGGGAGCTCGACTCGCGGGATGCGCCCAAGGAATGGCCCACCGGCTACCTGGGCATCAACACCAAGGGGCCCAATGAAAAACCGCCCCTGGACTACAAGACCGAAGTGTTCGAACTCAACCCGAAACTCCAGGCCAAGGCCTTCGCCCTGAGCCAGAAGGTGACCTTGAGCGAAAGCAAGGAATCGGCGGCCTGGCGCCTGAAGTATCCCCAGGCTCCGGCCAACCAACCGCCGGTGGTCACCCGCTGCGACACCCTGGCCGGCAACACCTGGTTCTCCGGCACGCGCCTGAGCGAGCGAGCCGAAGTCTGGACCCGCTTGCTCACCGACAACAAAGGCGTTTACTGCACCACCCAGCAGGAAGACAACTCCACCTACGAGGCGCTGCTGCGGGCCAGCCGCGAAGGCCGGGTGGATGTCCAGCGCCTGGCGGTGCTGCGCGCCGGCTCGGACTTCGACCGCCCGGCACCCGGTGCCAGCGAAGTGGACAACCTGCTCAAGTACGCCGACCAGGGCGGCTTCGTACCGGCCCTGGAGAACCTCTACCGAGCCGGCAACCCACTGGTGCAGGACATCCTCAAGAACTGGTCGGCCTGGGAGCACGGCGTCCCGCAATGACCCCGTGATCGGCGCTCCCCATAACCGTGGCCACAGCTGAACCTGCGAAGCGGCGCCGACCTCGCGACCCTGCGGGCCGTGCGCAGCCTGCGGCAGCGGCTGCACAAGCAGACCCTGTAGCCGCTGCTGAGCCCGCGAAGCTGCGCCAAGGCCCGCAGGGCCTTCAACGCCCCCCCGGCCCTGCCCGCCTCAAGGAATCAGGATCACCTTGTCGCCGCCGCCCTGGTTGACCTCGGCATAGCGCTCCAGCCCTTGCTCCAGCGGCGACTCCAGCAAACCCTCGGGCAGCGGCAGCAAGCCTTCGTCGAAATAGCGACCGAACTGCTCCAGCATCGCCGCGCATTCTTCGACGCCATACAGCAACGAATTGATCCCCACCACCGAACCACCCTTGCGATACAGGGCCAGAGCCGGCAGTTGCACATGGCCATCCACCGGCGCGGCGATGATGGCGATCCGGCCGAACGTGGCCAGGGCCGGCACCGCCGCCGGCAGCCAGAAGCCAGTGGTGTCGAAGATCACCTCGGCGCCACCGGCATGATGCTCGCCCACCTGGGTCGCAAGATTCTCCGGCTGCGCCAGTTGCAGCGCCGGATAGCCCAGGGCCTGCAACGCCTGCACCTGCTCCGGCCGGCGCGCCGCCGCCAGCACCTGGGCGCCACGAACCTTGGCCAGGGCCAGGGCCGCAGTGGCCACGGCGCCGCCACCGATCACCAGCAGCCGCGTACCGGCGACCACGCCACTGCGCTCCAGGGCATCCCAGGCAGTGGTATAGGGCACGCCGAGGCTGGCGGCCTGGGCAAAGCTCAGGTGCCGGGGCTTGAGCGCCACGCCGCTGGCCGACAACACCACGTACTGGGCGTGGCTGCCATCGGCGAAAAAGCCCAGGTCCCTGCCGGTGCCCCAGACCTCCTGGCCGATCAACTCGTCCGGCCCCTGCTCCACCACCCCGGCGAAATCCCGCCCGGGAATCCGTGGCAGCGTGGTGTAGGGAAAACGCCCGAGGACATTCTTCACATCGCTGGGATTCAGGCCCGCCGCCTTGATCCGCACCAATACCTGGCCGGGCCCGGGGACCGGAGTCGGAACCTCCACCAGTTGCAGGGAAGCGAGGTCGCCGGTGGCGGAAAATTGCAGTGCTTTCATCAAAGACTCCATGGGTCGAGAAACGGTCGATATCAGCGATCAGGACAGCCACTGGCTGAACAGCTGGCGCCCCAGGGGCCACAACTGCTCGCCACCGAGCATGCCCAGCAGCCCCACCAGGGCGATGGCCGGCGGTGCCGGGGAACGCACCTGCAGGGCACCGTAGAGCAACCCGACCAGCAGGCCGGCCGCCAGGGACATCAGGTAATTCATGGCTCACTCCCAAAAGGCCGTGGTGCATGGGCTCGGCTGCAACTACAGCGTCGCTTCGTGTAGCCGCTGCCGCAGGCTGCGCATGGCCCGCAGGGCCACCGCGAGCCTTGGATCGCGCAGGGCCCTGCGGCCCCGAACGCAGCCTCACAGGCTCGGCAGCGGCTACAGGCATGGAGTGGATTCTAGAGACAAGGAGGCAGTGGCATCGGCCAAGTACTTCAGGCTATCGGCCAAAGCATCGGCGCTGGTCAGGCCGAGGGTTCACCGGCGACATACTGCGAGGGGGCGACGCCCAGCTCGCGGCGGAACATGTCGCTGAAACTGCTGGGGGAATAACCCAGCTCGCGGGCGATCCGGCTCACCGGCACGCCCTGGATCAGCTCCGCCGCCGCGGTGGCCAGTTGCACCTGGCGCCGCCACTCGGCGAACCCCAGGCCCAGGCGCTCCTTGAACAAGCGCGCCAGGGTACGCACGCTGGCCCCGACGGCCTCGGCATGCTGCTCGAAGGAAATCTCCAGGGACGGCGCCGCCATCACCGCCTGGCACAGGCTGCACAGGCGCCGGTCGGCGGCATCGGGCAAGACGATCTTCAACTCCGAGCGCCGCGCCCGTTGCAGCTCCAGCAGTGCCAGGCCCACCAGGGCCTCGTAGTAGTCCGGCTGGGGTGGTTCGAGTTCCACCAGGCGCACGATCAACTCCCGCAGCAGGGTATCCACTTGCAGCACCTGGACCCTGGTATCCAGGGTCGCCGCCAGGGAGGGACGCAAGTAGATATTGCGCATCTGCAGGTCGCTGACCACCCGAATGCCATGGACCACGCCCGGTGGCAGCCACACCGCCCGCTGCGGCGGCACCACCAGGGCCTCGTGGGGAGTCTCGACCCACATCACCCCGCTCATGGCATACAGCAGTTGGCCCCAGTCGTGCTCGTGGGGTTCGACGAACAACCCGCGCGGGTAGGTACGGGCCAGCGGCTGCACGGGAATCGCGGTGTCGGTGAGGTCGGGAGGAGCGGCTAGGGCCATGGCAAGGTCGCGGCGGGACGGCGGGCGACCATGGTAACCAGCCGTCGAAGCAGCCACCAGCCAGCACTAGCCAAATCGATGCCGTGGCGCTTGAGATCCATCCGTTTGGATGGCCTGCCGAGTTTTTTCAACGCCTCGCCAGCCCGCTGGGTCAATCCGAGTGAATTTTTCCGCCGCTGGGGGATCACTGCTGCATCACAGGGAGGATTGAACGCTTTATGAACAACGCAAAACTCTTCGTCATCGAATACACCCTGCACGGTGCCCCCAAGTCCTTCATCATCCGCCAGGAAAAGATGGACAACGCCGAGGCCTGGCACTGGGCCAGCTGCGATGCCGGGGTGGGCCGCATCGGCCGCTTCGGGCGCGAACAAGTGAAAAAGACCAGCCGCCCCACGGCGGAGAAGTTCGGTATCCACAACGTCACCTGGCGCCCTTCGGTCTAGCCGGCGCCATCCCCAGCGCCGAGGCTCAATCCCAGCCTTGCAGGCGCAGCGTGGCCCGCACCAAGCGCTGCTCCTCTTCTTCGATCTCCTGCAGGTTTTGCGCGATGCCCTGGATATGCGCCTGTGCGGCCTTGCGCGCCTGTTCCGGCAAGCGGCCAGTGACCGCGTGGTACAAGCGCGCATGCTGGCGGTCGATCTGGCGCTTGCGCAGTGGCCGGTGATAGAGGTTGTTGACCGAAGCGAATACCGAATTGAGCAACAGGCCGTTGAGCGAGCCCAGGGTCTGCACCAGCACCGGGTTGTGCGAAGCCTCGCAGATGGCCAGGTGGAAGGCATGGTCCAGGCGCGCCAGGTCGGCGGGCTCCAGGTCCTGGTCATGGGCCTCGAGCAGGGCCTGGTAGCTACGGCCGATGAGCACGAAGTCGGCCTCGGTGCCACGCAGGGCCGCCAGCCGCGCCGACTCGCCCTCCAGCAGGCCACGGACCTCCAGCAAGTCGTAGAGAGTGCGGGGCTGGGAACTGAACAGGTGCAGCAGTGGCGAGTCCGCCGCTGGCGCCGTCAGTTGCGCCACCTGCGAGCCACGGCCCTGCACCGTGTCGATGATGCCCCGGGCCCGCAACAGCTTCAGGCCCTCGCGCAGGGCCGTGCGCGAGACCCCGAGCTTGGCGGTCAGGCGCCGCTCCGAGGGCAACAGCTGGCCGGTCTTGAATACCCCGTCGACGATCAGGCGCTCGATCCGTGCGCAGACCCTATCGGCCACCTGCAAGCGCGGCTGTCCCGGTTTGTCCTGCATCTCGCCTCCCACTGGTATGACCAGTTCCTTGTCGATTCGCGCCCACTTCCTGGCTTGGCTGCAACTTGCTGAAATCAATCAGGTTTACTGGAGCCCGGGGCAAGTACCGGAAAACAAAGTGGTTCGACCACTGCCGGCGCACATGGACACTAAGGCGCCCCGGGCCAATGATGCAAGGCATGCGTGATGCAGTCGCGACCTGATAACAACGCCACAAGGTTATTCGCCCGCCATGACGATTCTCTACGATGAACGCCTCGACGGCGCCCTGCCCGAGGTCGACCGCCAAGCCTTGATCCACGCCCTGCGCAGCCAGCTGCCGGACCTGGAACTGCTGGACCGCCAGGAGCAACTCAAGCCCTACGAATGCGACGGCCTGAGCGCCTACCGCAGCACCCCGCTGCTGGTGGCCCTGCCCCGGCGCCTGGAGCAGGTGCAGCAGATCCTCAAGATCTGCCACCAGCAACGGGTACCGGTGGTGGCCCGGGGCGCGGGTACCGGCCTGTCCGGCGGCGCCCTGCCCCTGGAAAAGGGCCTGCTGCTAGTGATGGCGCGGTTCAAGGAGATCCTCGAGATCGACCCTGCCGCGCGCTGCGCGCGCCTGCAACCCGGGGTGCGCAACCTGGCGATCTCCCAGGCCGCGGCGCCCTACGAGCTGTACTACGCCCCCGACCCGTCGTCGCAGATCGCCTGCTCCATCGGTGGCAATGTCGCGGAAAACGCCGGTGGCGTGCACTGCCTGAAATACGGCCTGACCGTGCACAACCTGCTCCAGGTGCGCATGCTCACCGTCGAGGGCCAACCCCTGACCCTGGGCAGCGAGGCCCTGGACTCGCCGGGCTTCGACCTGCTGGCGCTGTTCACCGGTTCCGAGGGGCTGCTGGGGGTGATCACCGAAGTCACGGTCAAGCTGCTGCCCAAACCGCAGATCGCCAAGGTGCTGCTGGCGGCCTTCGACTCGGTGGAGAACGCCGGCCAGGCGGTGGCGGCGATCATCGCCGCGGGCATCATCCCCGGCGGCCTGGAGATGATGGATAACCTGGCGATCCGCGCCGCCGAAGACTTCATCCACGCCGGCTACCCGGTGGATGCCCAGGCCATGCTGCTGTGCGAGCTGGATGGGGTCGAGGCTGATGTCCACGACGACTGCGAGCGGGTGCGCCAACTGCTGCAACAGGCCGGCGCCAGCGAAGTGCGCCTGGCCCGGGACGAGGCCGAGCGCGCGCGGTTCTGGGCCGGGCGCAAGAATGCCTTCCCGGCGGTGGGCCGCTTGTCGCCGGACTACTACTGCATGGACGGCACCATCCCCCGGCGCCAACTGCCCGCCGTGCTGCACGGCATCGCCCGGCTGGCCGCCGAGCACCAGTTGCGGGTGGCCAACGTGTTCCATGCCGGCGACGGCAACATGCACCCGTTGATCCTGTTCGATGCCAACCAGGGCGGGGAGCTTGAGCGGGCGGAAGCCCTGGGCGGCAAGATCCTCGAACTGTGCGTGGCCGTGGGCGGCACCATCACCGGCGAGCACGGCGTGGGCCGGGAGAAGATCAACCAGATGTGCGTGCAGTTCAGCGGCGACGAGCTGAGCCTGTTCCACGGTATCAAGCGCGCCTTCGACCCCCTGGGCCTGCTCAACCCCGGCAAGAACATCCCGACCCTGCACCGCTGCGCCGAGGCCGGGGCCATGCACGTCCACCATGGGCAGTTGCCCTTCCCCGAACTGGAGCGATTCTGATGGCCGCCCCCACCGATTGCGATGCCAGCGAAGCCCTGCTGGAGCAGGTGCGCGACGCCCTGGACAAGGCCACCCCGCTGCGCATCCAGGGCTCCAACAGCAAGGCCTTCCTGGGGCGCGACAGCGCCGGCGAAATCCTCGATACCCGGGTCCATCGCGGCATCGTCAGCTACGACCCCACCGAACTGGTGATCAGTGCCCGGGCCGGGACGCCACTGGGCGAATTGCAGGCAGTACTGGAGGCCGCCGGGCAGATGCTGCCCTGCGAGCCGCCGGCGTTCGGTGCCGGCGCCACCCTCGGCGGCATGCTCGCCACTGGCCTGTCCGGGCCACGCCGGCCCTGGGCCGGGGCGGTGCGCGACTTCGTCCTCGGCACCCGGATCATCAGCGGCACCGGCCAGCACCTGCGCTTTGGTGGCGAGGTGATGAAGAACGTCGCCGGCTACGACCTGTCGCGGCTGATGGCCGGCAGCTACGGCTGCCTGGCGCTGGTGACCGAAGTCTCGCTGAAGGTGCTGCCCAAGCCCCGCCACTGCCTGAGCCTGAGCCTGGAACTGCCTGCCGGGCAAGCCCTGGCCAGGCTCGCGCAATGGGGCCAGCAGCCATTGCCCATCAGCGCCGCCTGCCACGATGGCAGCCGCCTGCACCTGCGCCTGGAAGGCGGCGAAGGCTCGGTGGCCGCGGCCCGCGATCGGCTCGGCGGCGAGCCCCTGGACAACCGCTACTGGAACCGGCTCAACGAGCAGCAATTGCCGTTCTTCGACCCCGGCCCGCCGCTGTGGCGCCTGTCGCTGCCACACAACACCCCGGAACTTGCGTTGCCCGGCACCCAATTGCTGGACTGGGGCGGCGCCCAGCGCTGGCTCAAGTCCGATGCTCCGGCCGCGCGCATCCGCGCCGTGGCCAGCGCCGCCGGCGGTCATGCCAGTTGCTACAGCCATGGCCTGCTGGACAGCCCGTTCCAGCCCCTGGAACCGACCCTGCTGCACTATCACCAACGCCTCAAGGCGCAGCTCGATCCCCAGGGCATCTTCAACCCCGGCCGACTCTACCCGGAGTTCTGATCCATGCAGACCACCCTCAGCCCCGAAGCCCGGCAGTTGCCAAGGGCTGCCGAAGCCGAACGCATCCTGCGCAGCTGCGTGCATTGCGGGTTCTGCAACGCCACCTGCCCCACCTACCAGGTCCAGGGCGACGAGCTGGACGGACCGCGCGGTCGTATCTACCTGATCAAGCAGGTCCTGGAGGGCGCCGCAGTCACCCCCCAGGCGCAGCTGCACCTGGACCGTTGCCTGTCATGTCGCAACTGCGAGACCACCTGCCCATCGGGCGTCGAGTACCACAACCTGCTGGACATCGGCCGGGCGGTGGTGGACGCCGCCCTGCCCCGGCCCGCCGGCCAGCGTCTGCTGCGCCAGGGCTTGCGGGCCCTGGCGGGCAACCCGCAGCTGTTCAAGGCACTGGTGCTGGGGGGCAGCCGCCTGCGCCCGCTGCTGCCCCAGGCCCTGCAAGACAAGCTGCCGCGCCAGGTACCCGCCGCCGGCGTGCGCCCGGACAAGGTCCACGCGCGGCGCGTGCTGCTGCTCGAAGGCTGCGTGCAGCCGGGGCTGTCGCCCAATACCAACGCTGCCGCGTGCCGGGTCCTGGATCGCCTGGGCATCAGCGTGCAACCGGTGGCCGAGGCCGCGTGCTGCGGCGCCGTGGACTACCACCTGGATGCCCAGGAGCGCGGCCGCCAGCGGGCCCGGCACAATATCGACGCCTGGTGGCCGCACCTTCAGCAAGGCGCCGAGGCCATCGTCCAGACCGCCAGCGGCTGCGGCGCCTTCGTCAAGGACTACGGGCACCTGCTGGCCGACGACCCGGCCTATGCCGCCAAGGCGCAGCACGTCAGCGCCCTGGCCCGGGACCTGGTGGAAGTGGTGCGGGCCGAACCACTGGCAGCGCTGCAAGTGCGCAGTGGGCAGCGCCTGGCCGTCCATTGCCCCTGCACCCTGCAACATGCCCAGCAACTGGGCGGCGCCGTGGAAAGCCTGCTGCAACGCCTGGGTTTCAACCTGACCCCAGTGCCCGACGGCCACCTGTGCTGCGGTTCGGCCGGCACCTATTCGCTGACCCAGCCCGCCCTGGCCCGGCAACTGCGCGACGACAAGCTGCGGGCCCTGGAAAGCGGCAGCCCGGACGTGATCGCTACGGCCAACATCGGCTGCCAGAGCCACCTGGATGGCGCCGGGCGCACCCCGGTACGCCACTGGATCGAGCTGCTGGACGCCGCCCTCAACCCTTGAACCCCCTGGAGCCTGCCATGCACCACAAAGCCGTGTTGTGCCAAGACGACGTCAGCCGCATCCTCGCCGCCGCCCGCACCGAGGCCCATCGCCAGCAGTGGCCGGTGAGCATCGCCGTGGTCGATGATGGCGGCCATCCCCTGGCCCTGGAGCGCCTGGACGGCTGCGCGCCGATCAGTGCCTACATCGCCTTGGAGAAAGCCCGCACCGCCGCCCTGGGCCGGCGTGAGTCCAAGGCCTACGAAGACATGGTCAATGCCGGGCGCAGCGCCTTTCTCTCGGCGCCGCTGCTGACCGCCCTGGAAGGCGGCGTGCCGATTCGCGTGGATGGCCAGGTGGTCGGCGCGGTGGGCGTGTCCGGCGTCCGCTCCGGCGAAGATGCCCAGGTGGCGCAAGTGGCCGCCAACTGCCTGGAAGGCTCCTGAACCCGCATCTGCGTGGAACGCTCCTGGGCCGTCAGCGACGGCGCAGGCTGCTGCGGTACATGAACAACAAGGCCAGGGCCAGGCACAGCATCGCCAGGATGCGGTTGCCGGAGAGCGCCATGGCCGGGTTGCCGAACCAGCCGAAGTGGTCGATCAACATGCCCATGGCCAACTGCCCGAGGATCACCGCCACCGTCGCCACGGCAGTCCCGACCCGAGGCACCGCGCCGACCATCACCAGCATGTACACCACGCCGAACAGCGCGCCGCTGAGCTGCCACTTGGGCGCCTGCAACAGGCCCATGGCCTGGGGCGGCTGGAAGAACACGATCAGCAGCGAGGTGACCAGGGCACCGACGGCGAAGGTCAGCAGGCTGCTGCGCAGCACCCCCACGCTCTGCCCCAGGCGGCCATTGATCGCCGCCTGCACACTGAGCACTGCACCGGCGGCCACCACGACCACCAGCAATAGAATCAGGTTCATATTCAACCTCGGGCAATCAGGATCAGGGCGCCGACGATCAGCACCAGGGCCAGCCAACGCTCGGCGTTGACCGGTTTACGGGCACTGCCGAACCAGCCGAAGTGGTCGATCAGCACGCTCTTGCCAACCTGGCCGGAAAGAATCGCGATCATGGTCATGGCAATGCCGATATGGGGCGTGGCCAGGGTCAGCACCACCACGTAGATCGGCCCCAGCACTCCGCCCAGCAACTGCCAGCGCGGCAACTGGCTCAAGGCCGGCCCCGGCTGCGGGCCACTGAACAGCAACAACAAGGCCAGCAACGCCGCGCCGACGCCGAAGATGCTCAGGGTCGCCCACAGGTGGCCGACCTGGGCTCCCAGGGGGCCGAGCAAGCCGGCCTCCACCGACAGGCCCATGCCGGCGAGGATCACCAGCGGCAGCAGGGCCAGGCGTTGCCAGCCGGCAGTGGATACAGCGGGGGCCACTGGCGGTGGCAGCGTCGGGTCAAGGGTTTCGCAAGACATGGGGCACCTCTTGGGTTCATGGAATGGCGAGCATTATTGGTTGCCCATGCTTTGCGATAAATGGGAGCATGCCGACAACACCTTTGCGCAAAGCGCACAGCAAGGACTCCCCATGCAAGGCTTCAACGACCTGGGTTTCAAGGCCCTGCGGCTGTTCATCGCGGTGCTCGACCAGGGCAGTTTCTCTGCCGTGGCCCGACGCGAAGGCCTGGCACCCTCCTCCATTTCGCGGCAGATCCAGCTGATGGAACAGGCCCTGGGCCAACAGTTGCTGTATCGCCATACCCGGGCGGTCAGCCCCACCGAGGCCGGGCGCCTGTTGGGGCACCATGCCCGGCGGGTGCTGGCGCAATGGGAAGAAGCCGAGCAGGCCCTGCAAGAACAGCAGGACGAGCCGACCGGACTGGTGCGGATCAACGCACCGGTGGTATTCGGCCAGCGGCATATCTCGCCCTGGCTGGGCGAACTGCACCGGCGCTACCCCAAGCTGCAACTGGATATCCAGCAGACCGACAGCTATATCGACCCGTTGCAGGACGGCACCGACCTGCTGTTTCGCATCGGCGTGCTGGGAGACTCCTCGATGCAGGCCCGGCTGCTGGCACCCCAGCGCTACCGGGTCGCCGCCAGCCCGGGCTACCTGGCCCGCCACGGCCACCCCCGGCATCCCGACCAGCTGCACCAGCACCAATGCCTGGCCTACAAGGGCGAAAGCGGCCAGCAGCGCTGGTTCTTCCGCCAGGGCCAGGAATCCTGGACGCCCTACAGCGTCACGGGCCCGCTGACCGGCAACCACGCCGACACCCTGACCCAGGCCGCCGAACAAGGCCTGGGGCTGGTGATGTTTCCTTCCTGGCTGATCGGCGAGGCCCTGCACCAGGGCCGGCTGGTGGCACTGTTCGAGGATTTCGAAGTGGCCACCAGCCTCGAACCGCAACAGATCGCCGCCCTGTGGCCGGGCAGCCGGCGCCTGTCGGTGAAGGTCCGCACGGTGATCGACTTTTTCGTCGAGACATTCGGGCCGGTACCGTATTGGGATCGCTAGCGCGATCAGCTTCAAGCTGCAAGCGACAAGTTGAAAGCCGGACGCGATCAGCCTTGGCTTGAGCGCTCTTGCTCTGGCTTGGGGCTTGCCGCTTGCCGCTTGCCGCTTGCCGCTTGCCGCTAAAGGCTAGCTATGAGCCAGGCATTGGCAGAGCTGATCACGGCGAACAGGCTCCAGGCCAGCCAGCGGATCGGCCAGCGGTTGACGAAGACGCCCATCAGGCGTGGGTCGTTGGTCATGCGGATCAACGGATACAAGGCGAATGGCAGTTGCAGGCTGAGCACCACCTGGCTCAGCACCAGCAGCTTGCCCACGGCGCCGTCGCCCAGCAGCCAGACGCCGATGAACGCCGGGATCAACGCCAGGCCGCGGGTGATCAGGCGGCGCTGCCAGCAGGGAATCCGCAGGTTCAGGTAACCCTCCATGATCACCTGGCCGGCGATGGTCCCGGTGAAGGTCGAGCTCTGCCCGGAGGCCAGCAGTGCCACGCCGAACAGCACGCTGGCCAGGGCCCCGCCCACCAGCGGGTCGAGCAGGTGGTAGGCATCCTGGATCTCCACCACGTCGCTGTGCCCGGTGTTGTGGAAGGCCGCGGCGGCAAGGATCAGGATCGCCGCGTTCACCAGCAGCGCCAGGGCCAGGGAGCCGATGGTATCGATGCGCGCCAGGCGGATCGCATCGCTGCGGCTGGCAAGGTCCTTGCCCACCAGCCGGGTCTGGACCACCGAGGTATGCAGGTACAGGTTGTGCGGCATCACCGTGGCGCCGAGGATGCCGATCGCCAGGTACAGCGGCGCGGCGGCGCTGATGGCCGCCAGCGACGGGGTGAAGCCCCGGGCCACGTCTGGCCAGTGAGGCTTGATCAGCAGCAACTCGATGAAGAAGCACACGCCGATGGTCGCCACCAGCGCCAGCATGATCGCTTCCAACCGGCGAAAGCCACGGTTCTGCAGGGCCAGCACCAGCAAAGTGTCGAAGGCGGTAATGACGATCCCGGTGCTCAACGAGACGCCCAGCAAGAGGTGGAAAGCCAAGGCGCAGCCCAGCACTTCGGCCAGGTCGGTGGCGATGATCGAGACCTCCGCCAGCAGCCACTGGACCCGCGCCGAGCGTGGGCTGTAGCGTTCCCGGCAAAGCTGCGCCAGGTCACGCCCGGTGGCGATGCCCAGGCGCGAACACAGGCACTGCACCACCATGCCCGCCAGGCTCGCCAGCAGCACCATGAACAGCAGGCTGTAGCCATAGCGCGAACCGGCCTCGATGGCCGTGGCCCAGTTGCCCGGGTCCATGTAGCCGATGGACACCAATAGCCCGGGGCCGGCGAAGCGCAGCACGCGCTTGAACAGCGAAGCGCGGGGGTCGACGGTGACGGAACCGGCCACCTCCGGCGGACAGAAAGGAGCGGTGGCGATTTTCGGCAGGCTGAATTTCACAAGGGGGATTCCACGGCGACTTGAAGCAGGTGCCCAGCTTAGAGGTTTCGCCGCGGCCGCCCAAGCCTGAAATTCATCGGTCAAGGCGAGTATGCTGCACAGGTTCCGGCCCGGGCCGGACCCCGTTCCACCCTTGCAAGGTTTCTCCGTGGCCCACACCGCAACGACTCCGGCAGGCGCTACCCTGCCGCCCTTCCTGCAGCCTGGCGAACGAGTGCTGCTGTTCGATGGCGTGTGCAAGCTGTGCAACGCCTCGGTGCGCTTCGTCATTGCCCATGACACCGAACGGCGGATCCGCCTGGCCTCGGTGCAGTCGCCCCAGGGCCAGGCCCTGCTGGCATGGGCCGGGTTGTCCACCGAACAGTTCGACAGCGTGGTGCTGATCGAAGGCCAGCGCCTGTCCCTGCGCTCTACAGCCTTCATCCGCCTGATGGCGCAACTGCCCGCGCCCTGGCGCTGGCTGCGCCTGCTGCAGTGGATTCCCCGGCCCCTGCGCGATTGGGGCTACAGCTACATCGCCCGCCACCGCTATCGCTGGTTCGGCCGCTACGACGTCTGCCTGCTGCCCAGCCCCGATCACCGTGGGCGCTTTCTCGACGACACGCCTTGACCTGCCACGCCAGCGCTTCGCTTGGTGTAGCCGCTGCCGCAGGCTACGCGCGGCTCGGCACGGGGCGCAGGACCTGGCAGCCGCCAGAGTCGATGATCCAATGAAAGAAATCCCTCTGGAGCCGGCTGCCACGGGCGTGGGATGATGCGCGCCTTCCATCCAGATGCCCGGAGATCGTGCATGTCATCCCTAGCTAGAAAAGCCCTGGTCCTGGTGTTCGCCGCCGTGGCGGGCCTTGGTGCGTTGAACGCCGTGGCCGCCGGCAAATCCACCGCTCGCCAGGCCTCGGGCGAAAAAGTCACGCTGCTCGACGGCAAGCTGGCCTTCAGCCTGCCCAAGGGCTTCAGCGCCGCGGCCCTGCCGGGGGGCGACGAAGCCAAGGGCACCGGCGGCGCCAGCGGTACCCTGTACGCCAACGACGACACGCGTACCGTGGTGATCGCGGCGCAGAACAGCATTCCCAACGGGGCCCGGGTCAAGGACAACGACAGCGCCTTTCTCGATGACGCGACAGCCGGCTTCCTGGTCCAGCAGTCCCAGGCCCTGCCGGACTTCAAGAAGCAGGCGCAAAGAAGCCTCACCCTCAAGGGCCTCGGCGTGCGCCAGATCGACAGCACCGCCACCCAGGGCGGCGGCCTGACCCTGAACTCGACCCTGATCGCCGGCTCCGGTACGCACATGGCGGTGATCCAGGTGATCTCCCGGGCCGCCGACAAAGCCGGGCATGCGGCATTGATGAAGCAGATCCTCGGCCAATGACCCTGGTTCAGGGGGCGAGTGCGCGCAACCAGCGATCCAGGTCCTGGATCTCCACTTCGCTGATGCTGTGGCCCATCCCCGGATAGGCATGGAACTGCGGCTCCAGGGCCAGCCCGCGCAATAGCCGGTTGGCCTCCACGCCGTCGCTGTAGGGCAAACGCTGGTCGCTGGTGCCATGGCCGATGAAGATCCCCAGGCGCTGCAACCCTGGCTCGCTCCTTAGCTGCGAGGCCAGCAGCGGCAGGATCTTCCCGCTCAAGGCGGCAATCCCGCGCACCGCTTGCGGATGCCGCAAGCCCACTTCATAGGCCATCGCCGCCCCCTGGCTGAAGCCCACCAGCACCACCTTGCCAGGCTCGGTGTGATACTTGGCCGCCGCCGCACGGACGAAGCGGCCGATCAACTCGGCACTGCTGGCCAGGTCTTCGCTGACGCCGTCATAAGGCCCCTGCCCCTGGCGCCGGAACCACTGGAAGCTGTCCTCATCGAGGGTCTGCGGCGCGCGGGCGGAGAGATAGGTGTAGGTCGCCGGCAAGCGTTCATGCAGCCCGAACAGGTCGGCCTCGTTGCTGCCGTAGCCGTGCAGGAAGATCACCAGCGGCTGGTCGCGGGTCTCTGTCGGCGCCTGTTCCAGGTAGCGCAGCGGCAGGTCGTCGTGCAGCAGGGTATCGGCGTGGACAAAGGGCGCGGCCAACAGGGCCAGTAGCGCCAGGCAACGGATCATGGATGGCTCCTTAAGTGGGGAAAATCGACGGCCAGAGCCTAGCACTGCGGACCTGGCTGGAGCAGCCGCCGCCAGAGCCCGCCACGATGTCCTCCCTGGGCAGCCCGCGCCCGTTCAACCGGGCAAGCGCTGGCATCTCGCTTGCCCGGTGCCGGCAAGCCCCCGCCAGGCCAGCGGCGTGAGCAACAGCACCAGCACCAGGAACCCCACCTGGGATAGATAGAAACTCGCCAGCCACTGTTCGTGGGCGGCGACATAAAGGCTGTTGTGCAGGACGTCCAGCACAATGATCGCCAGGGTCAGCGCCAGCCCCCAGCGTGGGCGCCGCCACAACAGCAGCACGGCCAGCGGGTCCAATAGCGTCAGCGAACCCCAGAAGGCCCGGCTGACCAGGGGCGTATCGCTGCCGTAGCCATAGTCCCAGAGCAGGCCGTGGGCGAAGGCAGCGTGCAGATGATTGAAGGTCGCCGCCAGCAGGCACAGGGCGAACAACCAGCGGATGCACAGGGACAATCGAAACAAGGCTTGAGCCCCGGTCGGGTAGTGGAAGGCCCACTGCAAGATCGGCAGCAGGCGGTTCGCGGTGTGCGACACCGGATCAGTCGTTGACCAGCTTGCCCTGGCGAATGGGCTCGCGACCGGCGACCTTGGCCAGCCAGATCCCCGGCTGGGTGTAGCGTCCACGATCCAGGGCGAACAGTATGCCGCTGGTGCCGGCCCGGACGACGCTGGCCCGGTCGCTCAACGGATCCACCACCTCGAACAAGGCGTCACCGCGCTCGACCCACTCCCCGGCTTCACGCAGGAAACTGACCACGCCATGGTGCGGCGCGAACAGATACTCGGTGCCGTCGAACGACATGCCCTCGCAGCAATCCTGCGGCGCCGCCGGCCAGTCGCCGTCGATCAGCCCCTGTTCGGCGAGAAAGCCCAGGATGGCTTCGCCGTTGGCGCGCGCCTGCTCGACCCGGGTGTCGCCCATGCTGCCCAGCTCCAGGGTGGTGGCCAGGTTGGCCAGGGGGATCGCCGCCCGCGGGAAATCCCGCGCCAGGCGCAGCCAGGGGGCGGAGCAGGACTCATCGAAGGAACTGCCCCCGGAATCCTCGCACAGCAGCGCCACGCCAGCCTTGAGCCGCGCCGCCAGGGACCGCCATTGGGGCCAGTGCTGGGGCAAGGCATACAGGTGGATCGCCGCCTCGAAATCGCAATGCAGGTCGAGTGTGATATCGGCGTCGCAGGCATGGCGCAACAACAAGCGCTGCAGGGCTTCGAGCTGCGACAGCGGGGCCGGCAGCTCGTCCAGCACCTGGAGCATGGTGCGGCGGATCAGGGCCACGTTGGCCGCCGCGTCATCCGCCAACAGCTTGCCGATCCGGTCGCCGACCGGGCCACTGAGCTCGACGAAGGCACGGTTGAAGTTGTTGCCGCTGCCCAGCTCGAAGCGCCCCAGGTGGTTGCCTTGCACCTGCTGGTCGAGGCCGATGGGATTGGCCACCGGCACCAGTTCCACCGTGCATTGCAGGCGCCCCTGTTCTTCCAGTAGCGCCAGGCGTTGCTTGAGCTCCCAGGCGGTACGCATGCCGGGCAGTTCGTCGGCGTGCAGGCTGGCCTGGATGTAGACCTTGCGCGGGCCGTTGCCGAAGCGAAATACGCTGAGCTGGCGCGAAGTGCCCAGGTGGCCCCAAGGCAGGGCGTGGTCGATGCGTTGCATGCAGGCTCCGGAAAAAAGGCGTGGCGCAGGATAGAACAGCGTGCATAAAAAAGGTGGCGACCGGGAGCCGGTCGCCACCTTTTTTCATGCCAGCGGCTTATTCGCCGTAGACATCGAAGGTGAAGTACTTGTCCTGCACTTCTTTGTACTTGCCATTGGCGCGGATCTCGGTGATGGCGGCATTGAATTTCTCCGCCAGCTCCTTGTCACCCTTGCGCACGGCGATACCGGCACCGCCACCGAAATACTTCGGATCGTTGTACTCGGGACCAACGAAGGCGAAACCCTTGCCGGCCTCGGTTTTCAGGAAACCGTCGTCAAGGTTGACCGAGTCGGCCAGCAGCGCGTCGACGCGACCGGACACCATGTCCAGGTTGGCTTCCTGCTGCGAGCCGTAGCGCACCAGGTCGATGCCGGCCGGCACCAGCACTTCGGTGGCGAAGCGGTCGTGGGTACTGGCACGCAGTACACCGACCTTCTTGCCCTTGAGCTCGGTCAGCGGGTCCTTGATGGTGGTGCCGGCCTTCATCACGAAACGAGCCGGGGTGTGGTAGTACTTGATGGTGAAGTCGACATTCTTCTTGCGATCGTCGGTGATGGTCATGGACGACAGGATGGCGTCGATCTTCTTCACCTTCAGCGCCGGGATCAAGCCGTCGAATTCCTGCTCGACCCAGGTGCACTTGGCTTTCATCTGCTCGCACAGGGCGTTGCCCAAGTCCACGTCGAAACCGGCGAGCTTGCCGTCGGGGGTCTTCATCGAGAATGGCGGGGAGCCGGCCTCCGAACCCGGGCGGGTCGGCGTTGATCCCGCCGGGGGCGAGGGGGAAGGAAAAACGAAACAGAGCACCGGACCCGCACAGCCGAAAAATTTTACTTATAACTGCCAGGG
>NZ_JBJJLO010000127.1:0-18550 GCF_046230915.1 Pseudomonas sp. KCJK8993 | reverse complement strand
CGGGGGCCCGGCGACGACTTTGGCAGCAGCTGTAACTGCTTTATGGGCGACATTCAGAACAGACTGAAAAAATAGTTGACGAGCTATCGAATCCGCGCTATTTCTTTTAAAAAAATGTTTTGAATGTTTTTTTTGAAAGTGCAATTGAGTGGTTAAAATAATGAAAATACCGCCATTTCACGCTTCATCTTCATTCATTCACGCTTCGGACAGCGCTGATGCGCTTTCCTTTATAGCATCCTTGTCCACTGCCATCCTGCGGAGGCTGCCATGAGTATTTCAGTGGCGGCACCTCAAGTCTGGACCGATGGCAAGCGTCACTTGTGGTGGCTGGGTACCTTGCCCATGATCACCCCCTTGTTGTCTGGAGTGTTCGCGCTCCTTACCGGAATCCAGCTGTCCTGGTGGATCGGAGTATTGGTGATCTTCGGCCTGATCCCCTTGATCGACGGCCTGATTGGCGAAGACACCAGCAACCCGCCTGAATCCGCCGTTCCAGACCTGGAAAAACAACCCTACTACCGTTTCATCGTCTACAGCTGCGCCGTGCTCTCGGTGCTGTCCCTGATAGTCACCGCCTGGATGGCGGTCCATGGGGTGGACTGGATCATGGCCGGGGGCCTGGTCCAGCTGAGCGAACAGCTGCACCTGCAGGGCGGCCTGGCGAACTTCGCGGCATTCGTTACCGAACGTTCGCAATTGCACGGCAGCGTGACCTGGTTCACCTACCTGGGCATGGCCATGTCCACCGGGGCGGCCACTGGCATCGCCATCAACATCGCCCATGAGCTGGGGCACAAGAACCTGCCGATGGCCAAGTTCCTGGCCAAGCTGGCCCTGGCCTCGACCTTCTATGGACACTTCTTCGTCGAGCACAACCGCGGGCACCATGTCCGCGTGGCCACACCGGAAGACCCCGCCAGTTCGCGTCTCGGCGAGTCGTTCTGGAGCTTCCTGCCTCGCACCGTCTGGTTCAGCCTGCGTTCGGCCTGGCACCTGGAGAGCGAGCGGTTGCGCAAGCAGGGCCTGCCGACCTTGCACTGGAAAAACACTGTGCTCAGCTCCTGGGCCTACAGCGCGGTGCTGTGGGGCGTGCTGATCGCCTGGCTGGGCGCTGCGGTGATCCCGTTCCTGGTGATCCAGGGCATCTACGGTTTCTCCCTGCTGGAGGTGGTGAACTACGTGGAGCACTACGGCCTGCTGCGTCAGAAACAGGCCAACGGTCGCTACGAGCGCTGCTCGCCACGTCACTCCTGGAACAGCAACCGGATCGTCACCAACATCTTCCTGTTCCAACTACAGCGGCATTCGGACCACCATGCCAACCCGACCCGTGCGTACCAGGCCTTGCGCCACTTCGACGAGTCCCCGCAACTGCCCTACGGCTACGCCACCATGATCGTCTGGGCCTACGTGCCGTTCCTCTGGCGCCGGCTGATGGATCACCGGGTGCTGGCTCACTACTCGGGTGACGTGCGGCTGGCCAATATCCACCCGGCCAAGCGCGCCGAGATCCTCAAGCGTTACGGCTTCAACGCAACCGATTGAGATACCGCTTTTAGCTTTACTGCTCACCGCCTCAAGTGCTCGTGAACAGGTTGTGTTCGCCTGTGATTCGCCCCTTGAGCGGTGAGCAAAGCAAGACAGAAGTCCTTGAACACGTTGACCGACAACAACAATAAGCAACTGTAAGGAAGTCACGGATGTCTATCTCACCGCTATTCGCAGCCCGTCTGTTCGTGGTCCTTGTGGGGGTGTCGCTGATGGGCGCGGCCGAGGCCGCGCGTATCGAGCCAGCCAATACGCCGTTCACCGCCAAGGGCCCCATCAGTTTCGCCAAGAGCATCATCAACGCCGACTGCACCATCCAGGTCAGCGGCAAGGTCAGCGCCGACGGCAGCTATGCCAGTGTCGAGAAAGTCGATTTCAGCGGCGGGCTCAAGTGTGGCCAGGTCGAAGCCACGCACTTGCCCTGGAAGCTGGTCGCCAAGGATGAAACCAGCGGCGCCATGTCCGGTATCCGAGTCACGGTGCACGCACCCCTGGTGGGGGGCGAGTGCGGGCCGAGCACCGCCGAAGGCAGCTGGAACAACAGCACCGGCAAGCTCGAAGCGGCCCAGGTCAGCCTCGACGGCGGCTGCACCATCAAGACCGTATCGATCCAGATGCCACCCACGTTCCGGGTGGCGCCCTGAGTAGAAACAGAATCCAAGGAGGGACGCTGATGATCTTGCAAGCGATTGGACAGCCCCGGCTGTCCAAGCGGCACCGATATCACCCTGGCGCGCTCCAGTATCGAATTCGGTCGAACCGGAGTGCCGATGGCGTCATCGACAACCTGGCGAGGCTGATAACCCCCTGGCAACAACTGTTGCCTAATTCTTGAGGAAAACAACAATGCAAAGCATCAAGACTCTGGTATCCGTCGCTTCCTTCGCCATCTGCCTCGGCGCCGCGTCGATGGCCAGCGCAGCGACTATCAGCCCTACCGGTCCGTTCTCGGCTCCGGGCTCTATCACTGTCACTTCGCCTGCGTCGCTCAATCAGCCGGTGACCTGCAACATCAACTTCACCGGCACCGTGAACGGCCCTAACGCCACCATCACTAGTGCCACTGTCAGCGGTGCCAACGCACTGTGCGGTGTACCGGTATTGCTGAACCTGCCTTGGACTCTGACTCCCGCAAACAGCACTTCGGGTACTGTGTCTGGCGTGAACTTCAAGATTCTCAGCGACTGCAGCGCTACTCCGGTCACCATCAATATTGCCTGGAACAACGGGACCAACACCCTGAGCGTTCCTTCGGCGCAAACCGTCGGCAAGTGCAAGATCACTGCTTTGAGCGTCAACCCAAATCCACGTTTCACTGTATCGAACTGATGCAGGTGTAAGTTTCTAGCCTGCTGATCACTGGCTGGAAAAACAGGCACCTCGCTTGGGGTGCCTGTTGCAAGGTGCTTGAGACCGATCTGTAACGTAACTGAAAGTTGAGGTGTGATGCATTAACTAACAATAACTTGAATGGATATCTGGTCGAGTCCAAACGTGAGAGGTATAACGCGATGAACACTGTAAAAACTCTGTTTTCTGTGGCTTCTTGTGTTATCTGTCTGGGCGTGACGTCGATGGTCAACGCGGCGACCATTGAACCTAAAGGGGCAAATTTCACTGCCCCGGGCACTATTACGGTAAGGTCTCCCGCCTCACTTTATATACCGGTGAGCTGTAATATTAATTTCAGCGGCAATGTGACGGCAGATGGTTCCAAGGCCATGATCACCGGTGCCACTGTCAGCGGTAGTAATCGCCTCTGCCGTGTACCGGTGTTGAAGAACCTGCCTTGGACCTTGACTGCTACGAGTACCACCAGCGGCACCGTCTCCGGTGTCATGTTCCAAGTTCTTTCTGATTGTAGCGATACTCCAGCGACTATCACTGGCAACTGGAGCAATGATCAAAATCGACTGTGGATCAGCTCTCCGCAGCAGGTGGGAAATTGCACGATCACTAATTTGAGTGTCAATCCAAATCCGCGCTTCAAGGTATCGGAATGAAACAGGATCGAACGCTGTAAGTGTGCGAGTAGCGCTGAAAATAGGCACTTCTTTCGAAGTGCCTATTCTAAGGGGTTGAGCTGGCCATGATTGTTTTATGTCATGTATCAAAGCACAGAGCCGGTCTTGGAGTTTGGTGTTTTCAGTTTTGTTGCAGGTGCTATTCATAAGATTTTGGGTTTTCGCGAGCGCAATTTTTTTCAGCAACAATAATGTTGGTTTTTAGTGCCTTGAATGTCACTTGGGCGCAGGCGATTGATATTTTTAATATCACGGCTCCGTTACCCAGCTCCGGATTTTAGGGGGGCGCCATAACCATATATGAACGGCCATTTTTTGCTTTAACTGGAAACAGGCGCCTCACCGCAGATGCCTGCTGCAATACCCAGGATCGGTGGGGCAACCGATCGCAGCCGATAACAATAAGTAAGGTAAGTAAGGAGTAGGGCATGGATAACAAGAAATACAAACTCCAGGCGGCCATTGGCCTGGCAGTGTTGGGAAGCCTCATCGGCTCTGGCTCGGTGCAGGCGGGTGGTTTCGCTACTCCGACCTACGGGGCTCCTGGGTGGGGTCGAGCCTTCGGGGGAGGCTCGCTGTTCAAGAACGACCCCAGTGCGGCGTTCAACAACCCGGCGGCCATGGCTTTTATCGATCGCAACATCGTCCATCTGACGGTCGACTACGCTCGCATCAAGATGAAGTACAAAGGTGATGCCTATGATTATCAGGGGCAGCCGGCAACCATGCTGCCTGTGGATGGGGGCGGCATTCCAGCGCTTGAGGCTGTTCCCCTGAATGGCAATGGCGGCCAGGGCGGTTTTACCGCCTGGTTGCCGACAGGGTTCATGGTGATGCCGATCAATGATCGGTTCGCCTTCGGTCTCAGCCAGGTGGTGCCCATGGGCATGCGCAGTACCTGGGACCAGAACGGCTCCAAGCTCCGTGACTTTGCGGTCGATACCAAGATCGAGACCGTGGGCCTGACCGGCTCCTTGTCGTACAAGGTCAGGGATGACTTTTCCGTGGGGGGAGGGCTCATCGTCCAGCGAAGCCAGGGCTTCGTCAGCCAGAACCTCAACCTCAGCGGGGCCGCGGCACTCTCTCCTGGATTGGGGGAGTCGTTGAAAGGTTTTCCATCAGGAGCAGGGGCGAACCTGATGCGGGTGAAGGTGGACAACACCTCGGTAGGCTGGTTCACCGGGGTGGTCTGGAAACCCACCGATCGTGACACCCTGGGCCTGAACTATCACGCCAAGATCAAGAACAATATGAAGGGCCGCTACAATATCCATGCCGATGAACTGGGGCGCCAACATATGACGTTCCCAGCGTTCGGCGACAAGACCCTGGTTGAAGCGGCCTATCCCGGCCTGCAGCTGTTCCCGGACGGAGCCAAGGCTTCTGCAGAACTGGACGTTCCTGCAACCGCCGGCCTGGACTGGGTGCATGTGTTCGATGATCGCTTCACCATGGGCGCCAGCCTGCTCTGGACCCAATGGTCATCGTTCAAGGACCTGACCCTCAAGTCCCAAGGCAACACCATCGTCTCCATCCCGTATAAGTACAAAGACACCATGATGTACTCCCTGGGCGGCGACTATCGCCTCACCGACCAGCTGACCTTGCGTGCCGGTGTGGCATTCGACGAGACCCCGACCCGCAGCTCGACCCGTGACCCGCGGATTCCGGACAACGATCGCTGGTTCACCTCCCTGGGCTTTGGCTATGACATCAAGGCCATTCCCGGCCTGACCATCGACGGCGCCTACTCGCGGCAATTCGTCAAGGAAGCCAAACTCAAGACCGTCAACCAGGACCGCCTCGGCGGTTCCCGCCTGGACGGCAAGGTCGATGCCAAGGGTGAAGTGGTGAGCCTCTCCGCCACCTATAGCTTCTAAGGACGAAGCACCGCCAGAGCCAACGGCAGCGCCAAAGGATTGCGCTGCTGTCGTTGGCTGAACGGGCCGTTCCAGGGCCCGTTTTCATTCATTTTTCCAACCCCCAGGCTGACTCCGTTCGGCCATTTCGTTTTGCTGAAATTCGTTAAATAAAAATTTCAAAATAAAATTTGAAACGCGCTTGGTTCCTTTGTAGTGTGGTTTCCGAGGGGCCGGCACAACGCCCGGGCTCCAAGGAGCTGTCTCGTTAGAACAAGAGAGGTATTCCATGATTGTCTGGTTATTGGTGGGAGTTGCCGCGGCGCTGGCCCTGGCGTATCGACAGGCGAGCGCGGCCCTGTGGCTGGGCGCCGGCCTGGTGTGGCTGGCGGCTGGTCATCTGCTGGGCCTGGTGGGCACCCTGGGGCTGGTCCTGGGCGTGTTGCTGGTGGTGCTGCCAGCGGCCCTGATGACGGTCAAGCCCCTGCGCCGTGTCTTGCTCACCAGCAAGGCCCTGGCGATGTTTCGCAAGATCATGCCGGCCATGTCCGATACCGAACGCGCGGCCATCGAGTCCGGCACCGTGTGGTGGGATGCCGAGCTGTTCAGCGGCAAGCCCGACTGGAAGCGCCTGCTGGGCGCCGCGCCGGCCAGCCTGAGCGCCGAGGAACAGGCGTTCATGGACAACGAAGTGGAAACCCTGTGCGACATGGCCAACGACTGGGAAACCACCCAGGTCTGGCAGGACCTGTCGCCCAAGGCCTGGCAGTACACCAAGGATGCCGGCTTCCTGGGGATGATCATTCCCAAGCAGTACGGCGGCAAGGGTTTCTCCCACTATGCCCATTCCCAGGTGGTGATGAAGCTCTCCACCCGCTGCTCGGCGGCGGCGATCTCGGTCATGGTGCCCAACTCCCTGGGCCCGGCCGAGCTGCTGCTGCACTACGGCACCGAGGCCCAGCGCCAGTACTACCTGCCGCGCCTGGCCCGTGGCGAAGACATTCCATGCTTTGCCCTGACCAGCCCCTATGCCGGTTCCGACGCCGGGGCCATTCCCGATACTGGCGTGGTCTGCAAGGGCCAGTTCGAGGGCCAGGAGGTCCTGGGCTTTCGTGTCACCTGGGACAAGCGCTACATCACCCTGGGGCCGATCGCCACCGTGCTGGGCCTGGCCTTTCGCGCCGAAGACCCGGACGGCCTGCTGGGCAAGAAGGGCAGCCTGGGCATCACCTGCGCACTGATTCCCACCACCCATCCGGGAGTGAATACCGGACGTCGGCATTGGCCGCTGAACGCGGTGTTCCAGAACGGCCCGACCACCGGCAAGGATGTATTCATTCCCCTGGAGTGGGTGATTGGCGGCGCGGCGCAGGTGGGCAACGGCTGGCGCATGCTGATGGAGTGCCTGGCCGCCGGTCGGGCGATTTCCCTGCCGTCGTCCAACGTCGGCCTGGGCAAGGTCGCGGTCCGTGGCACCACCGCCTATGCGGCGATGCGCAAGCAGTTCGGCCTGCCCATCGGCAAGTTCGAGGGCGTCCAGGCGCCCCTGGCGCGCATGTCCGGGCACCTGTACGCCTGTGATTCGGTGCGCCGGGTGTCGGTGGCCTCCCTGGATGCCGGCGAGAAACCCTCGGTGATCTCGGCCATCGCCAAGTACCACGTCACCGAGCGCGCGCGGATCATCGTCAACGACGGCATGGATATCGTCGCCGGCAAGGGCATCTGCATGGGGCCCAACAACTTCCTGGCCCGCGCCTACCAGCAGAGCCCGATCGCCATCACCGTGGAAGGCGCGAACATCATGACCCGCTGCCTGATCATCTACGGCCAGGGGCTGATCCGTTGCCATCCTTATGTGTTCCGCGAGATGGAGGCGGCTCGCGAGACCGGGCGCAAGGGCCTGGAAGCGTTCGATAGCGCCATGTTCGGCCACATCAGCTTCGTCTTTGCCAACACCGTGCGCGCGGCCGTGCATGCGGTTACCGGCGGGCGCCTGATCAAGGCCCCGGGCAACACCGACAAGGCCCTGGCGCCTTACTACCGCCAGGTCGAGCGCCTGTCGGTGGTACTGGCCCTGGCCTCGGACATCTCCATGGGCGTGCTGGGCGGCGCGCTCAAGCGTAAGGAAAGCATCACCGGGCGCTTGGGCGACATCCTCTCCCAGCTGTACATCCTGTCCTGCGTGTTCAAACGCTTCGAGGACGACGGCCGGCCCCAGGCCGACCTGCCCCTGGTGCACTGGGCTGCCCAGGATGCACTGCTGCGAGCTCACGAGGCCCTGGCCGAGGTGCTGGAAAACTACCCGTCCAAGGCGGCGGCGCGGATCATTCGTGGCCTGAGCTTCCCGTTGGGCATCCCTCAGCGTAAGCCCAGCGATCATCTGCTGGCACAGGTGGCGGAACTGGTGCAGACCCCGGGCGCGACCCGCGACCGCCTGCTGGCCGACTCCTACATCCCGCAACCAGATATCGACAAGCTGGCCTACGGCGAACTGGCGTTCCGTCTGCAACCGCAGGTCGAGCTGATCGAGGCGCGACTCAAGCCGGCGATCAAGCAGGGCACCCTGGGGCCGCTGCCGATCTCCCGCGACGCCTTCGAGGTATGGCGGCTCAAGGCCCGGGAACTGCAATTGATCAGCCAGGACGAGGACGAGTTGCTCGACCGCTACGTGGAATACGGCGACCACGCGATCCAGGTAGACGACTTCCCGCAGGATTTCGGTCTGTTGGAGGCCTTGCAACAACGCCAGGCGCATTTCGAACAAAGCGCCAAGCCGGCCTCGCGCAAGCGCAGCGCCAGCAGCGAAGACGCGGTGACGGCCAGCGATTCGGCCTATTGATCTTCTACTGGTTTTGATTGGAATCCTTATATGTCCGACGGTTATCTTTCGTTCGTCAATTCCGGGTGGGGCCGTTGGCTGGCCCAGCGCACCGGCCTGCCACAACCGGTGCCGCTGCAGCGCAACCGCGAGGGGCAGGGCGGCAACCTGATCAACCCGGTGATCCTCGCTGCGGCGCCCGAGGGGCGCCTGCTGGGCGAGCTGCAACGGATCTTCGCCGCCACCGATATCGTGGCGGCGCAGGCCGCAAGCATCAACGCGCCCTCGACCGTGAAGGTCCAGGGCGTGGTGTTCGATGCCACCGGGCTGGGCGACGTCGCCCAGCTCGATGAGCTGTATCGCGTCTTCCATGCCAACGTCCGGCGCCTGACCGCCCATGGCCGGGTGCTGATCCTGGGGACGCCGCCGGAGCGTTGTACGGAACTGGCCCAGGCCGTGGCCCAGCGCGCGCTGGAAGGTTTCGTGCGCTCCCTGGGCAAGGAACTGCGCCGGGCCATCACCGTACAACTGCTGTATGTCGAGCCCGGTGCCGAAGCCGAGCTGGACAGCAGCCTGCGCTTCTTTCTGTCCCGGCGCTCGGCCTATGTCTCGGGCCAGGTGGTGCGCATCGGCGAACCGGTGGATGTGCCTCGGCAGCTGGATTGGGAGCGCCCCCTGGGAGGGCGCCGGGCCCTGGTTACCGGCGCCTGTCGCGGCATCGGCCTGGCCATCGCCAAGGTCCTGGCGCGCGAAGGCGCCCAGGTGGTGTGCCTGGACATCCCGCAGAGCGAGGCCGAGCTGCAACAGGCCGCCGCCAGCCTGGGTGGCAGCGCCCTGGCCCTGGACATCACCGCGGCCGATGCCGGCCAGCGCCTGCTGGCGTTCGTCGCTGAGCAGGGCGCTTTCGATATCGTGGTGCATAACGCCGGCATCACCCTGGACAAGACCCTGGCGAAGATGACCGAGGCCGCCTGGCGCAAGGTCATGGCCGTCAACCTGCAAGCGCCGTTGCTGCTCAGCCAGGCGCTGTTGGAGGGGCAGGGGCTCAATCCAGGCGGGCGGATTGTCTGCGTGTCGTCGATCTCCGGTATCGCCGGCAATCTCGGCCAGAGCAACTACGCCACCTCCAAGGCGGGGGTCATCGGCCTGGTCCAGGCCCTGGCGCCCCTGGCGGCCCGCCAGCAGATCACGGTCAACGGCGTGGCTCCGGGATTCATCGAAACCCAGATGACCGCGAAGATCCCGTTGATGATCCGCGAGGCGGGACGGCGGATGAACTCCATGTCCCAGGGCGGGCAGGCGGTGGATGTGGCCGAGACCATCGCTTGGCTGGCCCATCCGGCTTCCGGCGGGATCAATGGACAGGTGGTCCGCGTCTGCGGGCAAAGCCTGCTGGGAGCCTGAGCCATGAGCGCCGATTCCGTGATTCGCATCATCGAGCCGCCACCGTCCCGTGGCCAGTTGCTCTACGACGGCCTGCGCGGTTTGCGCAAGCCCAAGCTGGAGACTGCACCGCAGCTTCCTACCGAGCGCCTGGTGCGCCCGGCGGTGGAGCTGCAGGCGACGCAGGTCGCCCGTTATGCCCAGGCCTGCGGGTTCCGCCGCGAGCATGGGGTGCCGCTGTCGTTCCCCCATACCCTGGCGTTTCCCCTGCATCTGTTGCTGCTCACCAGCCGGACCTTTCCCTATCCGGCCAGTGGCATGGTCCACCTGGCCAACCGCATTCGCCAGCATCAGCGCCTGGAGGAGGGCCAGGCCCTGCGCCTGGAAGTCTTTGCCGAACGCTGGGTGGCTCATCCCAAGGGCCAGGCCCTGTCCATCGCCACTCGTGCCTTCAGTGGCGGCGGTCTGGTCTGGGAGGGCGACAGCCTGTACCTGCGCCGGGGCGTCTCCGGCCCTGTGGGCGAACCCTGGGCGGGCGCGCTGGAGCTGGACGAACAGGCCCTGGTACGCACCCAACGCTGGAGCCTGGCCGGGGACCTGGGCCGGCGTTTCGCCAAGGTCAGCGGCGACTTCAATCCGATCCACACCTCCTGGCTGGGGGCGCGGCTGTTCGGTTTCCGCCGGCCCATCGCCCATGGCATGTGGACCCTGGGCCGGGCCCTGGCGGCACAACAACCACCGCATCCGCTGGCCGTGGCGCAGCTGGATTGCGAGTTCAAGCTGCCGATCTTCCTGCCGGCCTCGGTGAGCCTGTGGAGTCGCGTGCCCGACGGCCCGCGCCATGAATTCGAAGTGCGCAACAGCGCGGGCGACAAGCCCCACATGCGCGGCCTACTGACCTGGGGAGCTCGGTAATGACTGAGTACAGTTTCAATCCGGCGCCGGTGCGCCGGGTGGCGATCATCGGTGGCAACCGGATTCCGTTCGCCCGTTCCAACACGGTGTACGCCAACGACAGCAACCAGGACCTGCTGGTGGCGGCCCTGCAAGGCCTGGTAGACAGGTACGGTCTTGCCGGGCAACGCCTGGGGGAGTTCGCCGCGGGGGCGGTGATCAAGCATTCGCGGGACTTCAACCTGGCCCGCGAGTGCGTGATGTCCACCACGCTGTCGCCGCAGACCCCGGCCTATGACATCCAGCAGGCCTGTGGTACCGGGCTGGAGGCGGCGCTGCTGGTGGCCAACAAGATCGCCGTGGGGCAGATCGAGGTGGGGATCGCCGGGGGCTCCGACACCACCTCCGACGCGCCCATCGGCATCAACGAGGGCTTGCGTCGCACCCTGCTCGCGGCCAATCGCGCCAAGGGCACCGGTAACAAGTTGCGCAGCTTGCTCAAGGTGCGCCCGGGGATGTTCTTCAAGCCGTTGCTGCCGCGTAACGGCGAGCCGCGCACCGGCCTGTCCATGGGCGAGCACTGCGAAGAAATGGCCAAGCGCTGGCAGATCAAGCGCCTGGCCCAGGACGAACTGGCCCTGGCCAGCCACCAACGGTTGAATGCGGCCTACCAGCGGGGCTTTTTCGACGACCTGATGACGCCGTATCGCGGCCTTGCGCGGGACAACAACCTGCGCGCCGACGCCAGCCTGGAAAAGCTCGCCGGGCTGGGGCCGGCCTATGACCGCAACAGCGGCACCCTGACGGCCGGCAATTCGACACCCTTGACCGATGGCGCCTCGGTGGTGCTGCTGGCCAGCGAGGAGTGGGCCGCGGCCAACAACCTGCCGGTGCTGGCCTACCTGCGCACCGGGGAGACCGCGGCGGTGAACTTCGTCGATGGCACCGAGGGCCTGCTGATGGCGCCGGCCTACGCGGTACCACGCATGCTGGCCCGGGAGGGGCTGGGGCTTGGCGATTTCGACTTCTATGAGATCCACGAAGCCTTCGCCGCCCAGGTGCTGTGCACCCTCAAGGCCTGGGAGGATGCCGACTACTGCCGGGACAAGCTCGGGCTCGAAGGGCCGCTGGGCAGCATCGACCGGGCCAAACTCAACGTCAACGGCGGCTCCCTGGGGTGCGGGCATCCTTTTGCCGCCACCGGCGGGCGCCTGCTGGCAGCCCTGGCCAAGGCCATCCACGAGCGCGGTGGAGGCCGCGGACTGATTTCCGTCTGTGCGGCAGGCGGGTTGGGTGTAACCGCCATCGTCGAAAAATAAAATAACAAGGAGACTGCCCATGAGCGTCGCAAGCCTGCAACCCGTCGAGCGTATCTGGCTCAACGCCTATATGCCGGGTGTACCCAGCGATATCGAAGCCGACATCGACCGCTATCAGTCATTGCGCGAGGTGTTTCTCGAACACGTGGACAAGTATCGACAACGGGTGGCCTATGTCAGCATCGGCACCGAGATGGGCTATGACCTGTGGGAAAAGCGCGTGTTCGCTTTCGCCGCCTGGTTGCAGTCCAAGGGCGTGAAGAAGGGCGACCGGGTGGCCTTGATGATGCCCAACTGCCTGCAATATCCGATCTGCCTGTTCGGGACGCTGCTGGTCGGCGCCATGGTGGTCAACGTCAACCCGCTGTACACCGCCCATGAGCTGCGCCACCTGCTCAAGGACAGCGGCGCCGAGACGGTGGTGATCTTCGAGAACTTCGCCCACACCCTGGAACAGGCCATGCCCGGGAGCAAGTTGAAGAACATCGTGGTGGCCTCCATCGGCGACCTGGTGGGCACCTTCAAGGGCGCAGCGCTGAATTTCATCCTGCGCCATGTGCAGAAGCAGGTGCCCAAGTTCAACCTGCCAGGTTCCATTGGCTTTCCGGCGATGATGAAGCTGGCGGCCGTGCTGGAGTACCGGCCGGTGGACCTTGCGCAGGACGACATCGCCTTCTTGCAGTACACCGGCGGCACCACGGGCGATGCCAAGGGCGCCATGCTCACCCACCGCAACATCCTGGCCAACCTGATGCAGGCCAAGGCCTGGGTCGGTGACCAGCTGGACGAGAACCAGCAGGAAACCAACGTCACCCTGCTGCCGCTGTACCACGTGCTGTCGCTGACGGTGAACTGCCTGATGTTCATGTGCCTGGGGGGGCGCAACATCCTGATCGCCAACCCCCGTGACGTGAAGCGGGTGCAGATGATCCTGCGCAAGGAGAAGTTCAACGGCATCGTCGGGGTCAACACCCTGTTCAATGGCCTGCTGGAGAACGAGGAGTTCCGCAGGCGCGACTTCTCCGACTTGAAGCTGACGATCGCCGGTGGCATGGCTACTCACACCGCCGTGGCCCAGCGCTGGAAGGAAGTCACCGGGGTGCCGATCGTCGAAGGTTATGGCCTGACCGAATGCTCGCCGGTGGTGAGCATCAGCCCGATCGAGGTTGCCCGTGTGCGCGAGAGTGATTTCAGCGGCACCATCGGGGTGCCGTTGCCGTCTACCTGGGTGCGCTTCATGCGCGAGGACGGCCAACTGGCGAAGATCGGCGAGGAGGGCGAGTTGCAGGTGCGTGGCCCACAGGTGATGAAGGGCTACTGGCAGCGGCCGGAGGAAACCGCCAAGGTCCTGGATCGCCATGGCTGGCTCTCCACCGGTGATATCGGGGTGATGAACGAACGGGGCTTCATCCGCTTGGTGGACCGCAAGAAGGACATGATCCTGGTGTCCGGCTTCAACGTCTACCCCAACGAGATCGAGGATGTGGTGGCCCTGCATCCTGGCGTGGCGGAGGTGGCGGCCATTGGCGTCGAGGATGGCGTGACAGGGGAGAAGGTGAAGATCTTCGTGGTACGCAAGGACCCGAACCTGACCCAGGAGCAATTGCTCGCCCATTGCCGCGAGTACCTCACTGGCTACAAGGTGCCGCGTTACGTCGAGTTCCGCACCGAAGAGCTACCCAAGACCACCGTCGGCAAGGTCCTGCGCCGGGCCCTGCGCTGAACCTGAGCGCAACGGAGATCTCGCGGGGGGCATGTGTTCCCCTGTAGGAGCGAAGCTTGCTCGCGATGGTCGTTAGCGGTAGCGCGTATTGGCTGGATAAACGCAGCGCCCTGAACGCCATCGCGGGCAAGCTTCGCGCCTGATTGCCTTAACCGATCGGCATTGCCCTGCGGGGCGTTTTTTATGCCTGCTGTTTCCACAAGGCTGGCAAGCCATGTCATTCCTGGGTGTTCACTGGCCCTCGGGCAGGCGTACCTGGCCGGCTTGCAGGCCGAACACTTCCACGCCCTCGGCTGTGGATTGGCCTGTGGTCACGGGCACTCGCCGGGCCGGCTGGTCGGCTGCGGGGCGGTACTCCACGCTCATGCCTTCGGCGCTGCGCTGGATCGCCGCGGGGGGCACCACGATCGCCTGGTCGTTGCTGTAGGTGATGATGGTCAGCCGGGCACTCATGCCCAGGCGCACCCGTTGCAGTTGCTCCGGGGCCAGCTTGGGAATCGACAGGGTCACCGGGAACTGAGCGCTACCGCCCGAGGCATCTGCCGGCAAGGCGAGGCTGCTGACGATGTCCACTTGGCCGCGAAGGCGCTCGCCATCGAAGCCATCGCCAAGAATCTCCACGCTTTGGCCCTGGCGTAGCTGGTTGATGTCCAGCTCCGAGACCTTGCTGACGATCTTCAGCTGTTCGATATTGGCCAGGCCGAACAGGGGCTGGCCCTGGCCGACCTTGCTGCCGTTCTGTATCGAGCCCGAGGTGGCGGCCGAGGCCGCTTGCGCCAGGGTGATCCCGGGGGCCGGCACGACGATCCCGGCAAAAGGTGCCTTGACGTCCTTGCCGGCGAGCAAGCTGCGCAAGGCCTCGTATTTGACCGTGGCATTGGTCAGTTCCATGTCGGCGATCTGGCGGTACTCGCCCTTGCCCTGTTCCTGTGCCTGCTGCAATTCGCCCTGGGCCGCGGTCAGGTCCATGCGTTGGGTCTGCAACTGCTGGGTCAGGTCATCCAGTTCGTTGCGGGGGATGATGCCCCGGTTGAACAGGTTCTGGCTTTCGTTGAGCTTGCGCTCGGTATTGCTGACGGTCATCTGCGAGGTTCGCAAGGTGCGTCGGGCCCTGGAGACTTGGGGGCTGTTGTTCCAATCCTGCAATTCCTGCACCGTGCGGCGCGCCTTAAGCTGTACCGACAAGGCTTCGCGCAACTGGATCTCGATCAGGCTCGGGTCCATTTTCAGCAGCACCTGGCCGGCTTCGACCCGCTGGCCCTGTTCCACCAGGTTGGCCAGCACATTGCCGTCGAAGGGCGCTACCAGGCTGATGGTCTGCAAGGGTTCGATCTTGCCCACCAGGCCGATCTGGTGGGTCAATGGCGCGTTGCTCACTTCGATCCACTGCCCTTTGCCGGGTTGCGGCTCGGCCGGGGTGCGATAGTTGACCGCGACGGCACCGGCCACGACCAACAGGGCGACGGCAACGCCAGCCTGGATACGGCGTTTGCGTAGTTTCTTGAGATCAGAAGTCGTTGAGCTCAATGTCCCAGGTCTCCAAGGTCGTGCCCAGCGTCAGGTCCAGTTGAGTCTGGGCGTTGAGGTAGGCAATAAGGGCGTTCAGGCGCGCGTTTTCGCTGGTGCGCAAATCATTTTCATAGCTCAGTACCTGAAAGTTGCTGGAGCGCCCGGCGCTGAGTTTTTCCCGTTCGATTTCCAGCTTGCGCCGCGATAACTCAACGGCACGCTGGGAGATTTCATACTGGCGCCAGCGCGTACCCAGGTCGCGCACCACATCGTTGACATTGCGTTCCAGTTCCTGGCGGGCCTCGGCAATGGTCAGCTCCTGCTTTTCCACGGCAATCCGGGCCTGGACCTCCGGCTGGCGGGTCCTGGGGTCACCGATGGGAATTTGCACCCGGACCCCGGCATAACTGTCCCAGTTGCGCCTCGAACCATCGCCGCTGTCATTATCGTAGCGATCGCGAATCTGATTGGCGCCGGCCACCAGCGAGACATCCCAGCGTCCCTGGTTCTTGGCCACGACCAGGTTCAGATCGGCCTGCTGGCTGCCCAGCAGGGTCGCCAGGTAGTTGGGCTGCTGGACCTGGGCCAGGCGCAGGGCCTCTTGGCGGCCAATGCTGATCTGCGTTGCCTGCAAAGCATCGCTGGCTCGGACCCGGGCCGACAGGTCCAGCGCCAGCAGGCGCAGCAGTGACAGGCGATTGCTGTCGACCTGATTGCGCGCATCCTCGACCCCCAGTTCCTGACTGGCGATATCGGCCTCGGTTTGCACGATCTCGAATTCGGCCATTCGGCCCGCGGCGATCAGGGCCCGGTTCACGTCGAGCAGGGCATTGGCCCGCTTGAGCGCCGCCTCCACGATGGTCAATTGCTCCTGGGCCCGAAGCAGGTCGCGGTAGGCGCTGATGACGGCCGAGATGGTTTGCGCCACGCCAGCCTTGAGGTTCAGGCGATTGGCCTGTTCGTTGAGGCGTGCCAGGCGCAGCGGCGCGGTGGTGACATCCCAGCCGGCGCCCTTGAGCAGCGGCTGGATAATGGCCAGGTCCAGCCCGTCCCGGCGGCTGTAACCGGCCCGGTTGGCATTGGTCAGCTCCTGGTTCCAGGCCATGCTCAGCCGAGTCCCGTATTCGGTGAGCAGGGTCGAGGAGGGCTTGAGCGTGGCGTTGCGTACACGGTCGTTAGTGCCTCTGTTGGCCTGGTAGCTGCCGTTGATGTCGAACTTGGGGTTGAAGGTGTCTTCCGCGACCAGCAGGTCGTATCTCTGCACGACACGGTCCAGGTAGGAGCTGCGGATCGTGCGGTTGTTGCGCAGCCCCAGGTAGACCGCGTCGGCAAGGGTCAGATCGACCTGCTGGCCCAGCAGCGTGGCGCCGTCCTGGTGCCCGCGGATATTGCGCATGCTGGGGGCCGATGCCTGGCTGAGCACATCCATCTCCTTGGCCAGGGCGAATGGGCTGAGCAGGCATGACCACAGCAACAGGGCGACGATACGTTCACTCATCCCGCAAGGCCTCCACCGGTTGCAGGGCAGAGGCCGAAAGCGCCGGATACAGGCCGAAGAACAGGCCGATGAGCAAGGTACTACCGACACCCAGTGGCAGTGAGGTGGACGCCAGGACGAACGCCCAACCGGAGACCCGGGCATAGAGATAGGCGGCGCTGATTCCCAGGAGCGCCCCTGACAAGGCCCCAACGGCTGTCAGGGTCACCGCCTCGAGCAGGAACAGGTTGCGAATGTCCCGGCGCCGGGCACCCAAGGCCATGCGGATACCGATCTCCCGGCGCCGCTCCGAGACGTTCATCAACATCACGTTCATGACGCCAACGCCACCGCCCACCAGGGAGATCCCCCCCAGCGCCATCAGCAAATAGCCAAAGGTGCGGCTTTGTCGGGTCATGCCATCGATGATCTGCTGTGGTATCTGGACCTCGACGCCCCGTCCCGGGACGAGTCTTTTCAATGCCTGCAGCAGGTCGCTGGCCACTTGGTTCATGTCCTGTGCCGGGGCCGCGCGGGCGATGAGGTTGCTGATCTGGGGCGAGGGGGAAATTCGCCGCATGCCTTCCAGCGGTATGAACAGCGAGTCGTTGGTCTGTACCGGGATCAATACCGCGGAGGGTTGTTCGCGCAGAATGCCGATGATCTGGAACAGGTAGTCGTTGACGCGGACTCGGTCCCCTAGCCGCAGCGGGTGATGGGGCGTACTCAAGGTCCGGGCGATGTTGGCGCCGATCACCGCATAGGTTTCACCCGCGTCGAATACCGAGAGAAAACGACCTTCCAGCAATTGCAGGCGCATGGCCTGGGCCAGCGGAGCGGTGCTGCCCACCAGGCCGGCATTGGTGCTTCGCCCCTGGAAGACCACCGGGCCGCTGAACAGTGACACGGGCGCGATATGCAGGATGTGTGGCAGGCGCTGATACAGGTAGTCGATATCCAGGACCGCAGGCATCTGGGCCTTGCTGCCTGATGTATCGGGAAACTGCACGGCGAGGGTATCGGTGCCCATGTCCTGGAAAATCGCCGCGGCGTCCTCTGCCGCGTTATGGCCGATGTTGATCAGGGCCACCACCGAGGAGCTGCCGATGACGATGCCCAGCAAAGCCAGGATCGAGCGCTTGCCCAGGGTCCGCAGGCTGACGAAGGCTTCGTGCAGCAGCTGGCTGGCGCTTTGCTCGAGCATCAGGCTCATGCCGGGCAGGCCTCTTGCACCACGCCGTTGTTGACCCGGATCTGCCGCTCCAGGCGCTGGGCGATGCCCGGGTCGTGGGTGACGATGATCAGGGTCACCTGGCGCTCGCGGTTCAGCGACAGCAACAGGTCCATGATGTCCCGGGCCGTGTGGCTGTCGAGGTTACCGGTGGGCTCGTCGGCCAGGATTACCGAGGGTTCGCCCACCAGCGCCCGGGCGATGGCCACCCGTTGCCGCTGGCCGCCGGACAGGTCCGCCGGGCGGTGATCGGCACGCTGGCCGAGCCCGACCTGGTCGAGCATGTGCATGGCCCGCTCCAGGGATTCGCGCCGGGCTACGCCGCGGTAGCTCAGGGGCAGGGCCACATTGTCCAGGGCGCTGAGGCGCGGCAGCAGGTTGAAGCTCTGGAACACGAAGCCGATCTGGCGGTTGCGGATCGCCGCCAACTGATCGGGGCTGGCGCGGAAGATATCGTGGCCAGCGAAGCGGTAGTCGCCGCTGTCGGGCAGGTCCAGCAGGCCGAGGATATTCAGCAGGGTGCTCTTGCCGGAGCCCGAGGCGCCGAGGATGGCGCAGCTTTCGCCGGCATCGATGGACAGGGAAACATTCTTGAGGATATGCAGAGGTTGTTCTGCCAGCCGATAGCTCTTGCCTATGCCCTGCAGGGAGATCAAACCTTGTTCGATTATCGTCTCTGTCATTGCTTACTGCGCCGGCTGGCTCGACGGCCTGTCTGGAAAAAACCACACCTGGGAAGTCTTCGGGGCAGTTTTTTGGAGC
>NZ_JBJJLO010000126.1:0-18691 GCF_046230915.1 Pseudomonas sp. KCJK8993 | reverse complement strand
CCTGCTGCGGCCAAGGCGCCAGTGAAGGCCGCGGCCAAACCGGCAGCCAAGCCAGCGGCATCTTCGGCAGCCAAGCCTGCTGCCGCCAAACCTGCGGCCAAACCCGCAGCGAAGAAGCCAGCCGCCAAACCTGCTGCGGCCAAGCCAGCTACCAAGCCTGCCGTCGCCAAACCCGCCGCGGCCAAACCTGCTGCACCGGCCGCCAAGCCAGCAGCGGCAGCTCCAACTCCAGCGGCTGCGCCGGCTCCCGCCGCGACAAACACCCCGGTCGCCGCTCCAGCGACTCCGGCCGCCAGCACCCCCTCCAGCGCTTCCTAAGCGCTAGCCACCGCGGCGCGCAGCACCTGCAATGCGCCGCGGTCGGCGGCTCCGGCCACCAGTCCTTCCAGCCAATCGTCCAGGCTCTCGGCCTGGGCTGCGGGCCATTCCCGTACCTGCTCCTGTAGGCGCAACAGCAACCGGCGTTCGGCTTCCAGTTCCAGGGACTTGAGCTGCTCGCGCAGCATGCCCAGGTCGGCATCCGTGGTAGCCGCCGCGCGCCAGTCGATGCGCAACGCCCGCAGCGGTCCAACCACGTCTTGTTGCCATGGCCCGGCCAGCTCCATGAGGCGTGCCAGGCGCTGGCCATCGCACTTCACGCCGCGCCAGCCAAGCCAGGCACCGCAGAGCAGCAGGCAGACATCGGCGCCGCCGTCCTGCAAGCGCAGGCAGGCTTCCTGGACGCCGGGCAGGGCATAGGTCTTGAGGGAAAAACTCCACAGGTCCGAGGACATAGTGCTACTCGCGCCAGTTGCGAGCGAAGCTGGTAGACTCCGCCGCCATTATGATTCGACTTCAGAACCTGACTTTACAGCGTGGTCCGCAACGTCTGCTAGAAGACGCCGAGCTGACCCTGCACGCCGGCCAGAAAGCCGGCTTGATCGGTGCCAACGGTGCCGGCAAATCCAGCCTGTTCGCCTTGCTGCGCGGTGAGCTGCATCCGGATTCGGGTGACTGCTTCCTGCCCGCAGACTGGCGCATCGCCCACATGCGCCAGGAGGTCGATACCCTCGAGCGCCTGGCCGTGGACTATGTGCTCGATGGCGACCTGCGCCTGCGCGAGGTGCAGCGCGACCTGGCCGCCGCCGAGGCCGCCCAGGATGGTGCCGCCCAGGCCCGCCTGCACGCCGAGCTCGACAGCGCCGATGGCTATACCGCCGATGCCCGGGCGCGCAAGCTGCTGGCCGGGCTGGGGTTCACCAACGAACAGATGGATCGCCAGGTCGGTGACTTCTCCGGGGGCTGGCGGATGCGCCTGAACCTGGCCCAGGCCCTGATGTGCCCATCGGATCTGTTGCTGCTCGACGAGCCCACCAACCACCTGGACCTGGACGCGATCCTCTGGCTGGAAGACTGGCTCAAGGGCTACCCCGGTACCTTGCTACTGATCTCCCACGACCGCGATTTCCTCGACGCCGTGGTCGACCATGTGGCCCATGTCGAGCAGCGCAAGCTCACCCTCTATCGCGGTGGCTACAGTGCCTTCGAGCGTGCCCGGGCCGAGCGCCTGGCCCAGCAGCAGCAAGCCTACGAGAAGCAGCAGGCGCAGCGTGCGCACATGGAGAAGTACATCGCCCGCTTCAAGGCCCAGGCCACCAAGGCCCGCCAGGCCCAGAGCCGGATCAAGGCCCTGGAGCGCATGGAAGAGCTGTCGGCGGCCCACGTCGATTCGCCTTTCGACTTCGTGTTCCGTGAGTCGCAGAAGATCTCCAGCCCACTGCTCGACCTGTCCGAGGCGCGCCTGGGCTATGGCGACAAGACGGTGCTGGAGAAGGTCAAGCTGCAGCTCACTCCGGGAGCGCGGATCGGCCTGCTGGGCCCCAATGGTGCTGGCAAGTCGACCCTGATCAAGAACCTTTCCGGCGAGCTGGCGCCGCTGGCCGGGCGCCTGACCCGCGGCGAGAACACGGTGGTCGGCTACTTCGCCCAGCACCAGCTGGACTCCCTGGATTCCAAGGCCAGCCCGCTGCTGCACCTGCAGCGCCTGGCGCCCACCGAGCGCGAGCAGACCCTGCGCGACTTCCTCGGTGGCTTCGATTTCCGTGGCGAACGTGTCGACGAGCCGGTGCTGAACTTCTCCGGTGGCGAAAAGGCCCGCCTGGCCCTGGCGCTGATCGCCTGGGATCGGCCCAACCTGCTGCTGCTCGACGAACCGACCAACCACCTGGACCTGGAGATGCGCCTGGCCCTGACCATGGCCCTGCAAGAGTTCAGCGGTGCGGTACTGGTGGTCTCCCACGATCGCCACCTGCTCAAGAGCACCACCGACAACTTCCTGCTGGTGGCCGACGGCAAGGTCGAGGAGTTCGACGGCGACCTGGATGACTACGCCCGTTGGCTGGTGGACTACCGCCTGCGCAGCGCGCCGGCCAGCAGTGCGCCGGTGAACGCCGACAAGACCGACAAGAAGGCCCAGCGCCAGGCCGCCGCGGCCCTGCGCCAGCAACTGGCACCGCACAAGCGCGAGGCCGAGAAGCTCGAGGCGGAGCTGGGCAAGGTCCATGTTCGCTTGGCGCAGATCGAGGCCAGCCTTGGCGACAGCGAGTTGTATGAGGCGGCCCGCAAGGATGAGCTGCGCGATCTGCTGGCCGAGCAAGCCAAGCTCAAGACCCGCGAATCCGAGCTGGAAGAAGCCTGGATGGAAGCCCTGGAATTGTTGGAAAGCATGCAGGCGGAGCTGGAGGCGTTGTCCTGATGGAGACCCTGCAACTGCCGTTGCCGGCGCAGTGGATCGGCCCGTTGTGGCTTGGTGTGCAGATCCTGCTGATCCTCCTGGCGGGCTACCTGGCCCAGCGTTTCGTGGCCCGTGGCCTGACCCGCCTGGGCCAGCGCTATCCATTCCCGCCGCAGTTGCTGATGCCCCTGCGTGGGGGGCTGCGTTGGCTGATCATGGGCAGCGCGGTGATCTTCGTGCTGGAGCGCCTGGGCGTCTCGGCCACGGTGTTGTGGACCGCCCTGTCCGGTTTCGTCGCCGTGGCGGCCGTGGCGTTCTTCGCCATGTGGAGCGTGCTCTCCAACCTGCTGTGCGCGATCCTGATCTTCACCGTC
This sequence comes from Pseudomonas sp. KCJK8993, assembly GCF_046230915.1. Lineage (NCBI taxonomy): Bacteria > Pseudomonadati > Pseudomonadota > Gammaproteobacteria > Pseudomonadales > Pseudomonadaceae > Pseudomonas > Pseudomonas sp. KCJK8993. Next base: position 15,604 of record NZ_JBJJLO010000126.1, on the reverse strand, counting down.
GGCCCGTTTCGCCTGGGCGATGTGGTGGAGCTGGTGGATACCCTCGACAAGCCGGGAATCAAGGGCCGGGTGGTGGCCATCAACCTGCTCTACACCACCCTGATCGAACCTGAGGAGGCCGGTACCGGCAGCGCCATGGTACAGGTGCCCAACAGCCTGTTCTTCCAGCGCTCGGTGCGTCGTTGGCGTGGCACTGATGTACTGCCCGTGGGGCTCGACGAGACATAGCCGGCAATATCCCGTTCGCTGTAGACGCTGCGAGCGGCCGCGCACCAGGCGTGGCCCTTGACCGAACTCCTGCGGTGTTTGTCGCCGTTTGCGGCGGCCAGGCCCGCATCACTGCCCGATAAAAAAACATGGCCAGCCGCGGATCGGAGGATTAGCTTAGGCAGTCACGTCCAATTCGATCCGAGGTGTGCGATGGTGCTTGAGACATGGCTGGCGTTCTTCGCCGCCAGCTGGGTAATCAGTCTTTCTCCGGGAGCCGGCGCGATCGCGTCGATGTCCTGTGGCCTGCAATACGGCTTCTGGCGTGGTTACTGGAACGCCCTGGGACTGCAACTGGGCCTGGCCCTGCAGATCGCCATCGTCGCGGCGGGCGTCGGTGCGATCCTGGCGGCTTCCGCCACGGCCTTCTATGCCATCAAGTGGTTCGGCGTGGCCTACCTGGTGTACCTGGCGGTCAAGCAATGGCGCTCCATGCCCAGCGATCTTAGCGACGACGCAGCCCTGCGACCGATCGGCAAGCCCCTGGCCCTGGTGTTCCGCGGGTTCCTGGTGAACATCAGCAACCCCAAGGCGCTGGTGTTCATGTTGGCGGTATTGCCGCAGTTCATCGATCCCCACGCTCCCTTGCTCAAGCAGTACCTGATCCTCGGCGCCACCATGATCGTCGTCGACCTGATCGTCATGGCCGGCTACACCGGGCTGGCTTCCAAGGTCTTGCGCCTGTTGCGCACCCCGGTCCAGCAGCGACGCATGAACCGTACCTTCGCCGGTTTGTTCCTGGGCGCGGCGGGCTTGCTGGCGACCATCCGCAAGGCTGCGGTCTAGTTGTCCCGGCGATAAAAAGGCGACCTGAAGGTCGCCAGTCCGTTAGTCGAGGTGATCCCCTGTAGGAGCAGCCGGTCGACGCTCGATTGCTTGCGATGGTAGCGCGTGTTTACGGGATGAACGCAGCGCTCTGACGTCCATCGCGGGCAAGCCTCGCTCCTACCATTTGCTCAACTGACCGGCATTAACCCGAAGGACGCTTTTTCAGCTCGGCGCAGGATCATCGGCGCGCAGCGGCTGGTTGGTTTCCTGGAGCTCGCTATCGTGGCTGCGAAAGACCGATCAGCCGGCAAGCGGAGTGATTGCGCCGAGCGCAACCGTGGTGAGGGCACGGGATCCCATGGGGAGTTCTTCTTCCTTGAGTGAAACAGCCTGGCTGCCGCTCGGGTTGGACGCCCTCCTGGCAGGAAAGCTGCGCACCTGCCAAGGCCTCATTAAAAATATTTTTAAATAGCGAATCGCGATAGTTAAGGCGCGGTATTGCCAATGCTCAAACGCTTGGTCGGCGGTAGATGCCGACAGCTTGCGTTAACCCGGTGAAAACCCGTGTCGGTACCGTCGGCCTGGCCAGGATGCGGTGCAAGAAACAGCAATGGAGCAACCGCAGGGCTAGTGCTCGTGGACTGAAGATGTTTCAGGGGGCCAATAAACCTTGAGTGAAACTGATTGGAAGGGAACAATATGTTACTTCGTATTTCCCTTTGAGAATCATTCATGACTGCCCCTTCCCGTTTACTGGCGCTGCTGGTACTGCCGGTGCTGGTGTTCTGCAGCTCCAACCTCCTGGCCGATACCGTCGATGGCGCGCCCAAGGCCTTGCATTTGCTGGACTACATCGGCGCGGACTATCCGGCCACGGTGGCGGACGGCAAGGTCATCGATGAGTCCGAGTATCGTGAGCAGGTGGAGTTTCTCGGGGTCTTGCAGGGGTTGATCGCCGACTTGCCGGCCAAGCCGGAGAAGGCCGAGCTCGAGCAGGGCATCACCAGCCTGCGCAAGGCGGTCGCCGACCGTGTGGAGGGCAACCAGGTCGCCCATCTGGCGCGGCAGATGGGCGCCCGGCTGGCGGTGGCCTACGAGGTCAGCCAGGCCCCGGTCATCACCCCGGATCCTTCCCGTGGCGCGCCGTTGTACGCCCAGCACTGTTCGGTATGCCACGGCCAGCAAGGGGCCGGTGACGGCCCGGCGAGCCTGGGCATGACGCCGCCGCCGGCCAACCTGCGGGATACCGAGCGCCTGGATCGCCTGAGCCTGTACGCCATCTACAACACCCTGGGGCTGGGGGTGGAAGGCACCGACATGCCGTCCTTCGCCGATCAGCTGGATGATCGCCAGCGTTGGGACTTGGCGACCTATATCGCCGGTTTCAGCGCCGACCCGGCTGCGGCCAAGAGTGAACAAGGTTTCAACCTGGCCGATCTGGCCCGGCAGACCCCGGGCGAGGTCCTGGCCGCCCAGGGACCACAGGCCGCGGCGACTTTCCGGGCCCAGCGGGCCCAGCCACCGCAGGTCAAGCGCGGCCCGGGGCAACTGCTGGACTACACCGCCTCGACCCTGGACAAGAGCCTCGCGGCCTATCGCAACGGCGATCGTGAGCAGGCCTACGATCTTTCGGTGGCAGCGTACCTGGAAGGCTTCGAGCTGGTGGAAAGCTCCCTGGACAACGTCGACGCCGCCGTGCGCAAGGATACCGAGAAAGCCCTGATGGCCTACCGTCAGTCGCTGCAGGATGGGCTGGCGGTGGAACAGGCCGAGCAACGCCTGGACGCAGCCAAGGCCAAGCTCAAGGAGTCCGCGGGGCTGCTGGGCGGCGACAGCCTGAGCTGGTCCCTGAGCTTCATCTCCGGCTTGCTGATCCTGCTGCGCGAGGGCCTGGAGGCCATCCTGGTACTGGCGGCGATCCTCGCCTTCCTGCGCAACACCGGCCAGCAGTCGGCGGTGCGTAGCGTCAACGCCGGCTGGGGCCTGGCCCTGCTGGCCGGCCTGGGAACCTGGGCCCTGGCGGCCTATGTGATCGATGTCAGCGGTTCCCAGCGGGAGTTGTTGGAAGGCGCCACGGCGCTGTTCGCCAGCGTGATGGTGCTGTGGCTCGGGGTATGGATGCACGACCGCCGGCACGCGGCGGCCTGGCAGGACTACATCAAGAGCAGCCTGGTGGGCGGTGGCGGTCGCTTCGGGTTCGCGGTGCTGGCGTTCTTCTCGGTCTACCGCGAGCTGTTCGAAGTGATCCTGTTCTACGAGACCCTGTGGCTGCAGGCCGGCCCAGCCGGGCACAACGCGGTGCTGGCCGGTGGCGGCACCGCCCTGCTGCTGCTGGTGGGCCTGGCCTGGGTGATCCTGCGGGGTTCGGCCAAGCTGCCCCTGGCGCTGTTCTTCAGCATCAACGCCGCATTGCTGTGCGCCTTGTCGGTGGTCTTCGCCGGCCATGGCGTGAAGGCGCTGCAAGAAGCGGGGATCTTCGGTACCCGGCCGGTGCCGTTCTTCGACTTCGACTGGCTGGGCATCCATGCCGACGCCTACTCGCTGGGGGCCCAGGTCGTGGCGATCGTGGCGATCGCGGTGCTCTACAGCCGCAGCCGGATGAGCGAGAAGCGCCGCCTGCAGGCTTCCTGAACCGAGGCCTGGCCCTCGCGGGCAAGTCGCTCCTACAGCGGCTTGCCCGTTTTGCATTGTGTAAGGAGAAGATTCGATGCGTGTCTGGATCGATGCCGACGCTTGTCCCAAGGCGGCCAAGGAGCAAGTGGTGCGCTTTGCCCTCAAGCGCCAGTTCGAGGTGCTGCTGGTAGCAGGGCAGCCGCAGATCAAGCCGCCGTTCGCCTGCGTCAAGCTCATCGTGGTGCCCAGTGGCCCGGATGCCGCGGACGACTACCTGGTGGAGCACGCGGTGCCTGGCGAGCTGGTGATCTGCAGCGACGTGCCCTTGGCCGACCGGCTGGTGAAAAAGGGCGTGGCGGCCCTCGACCCACGGGGCAAGGAGTTCGATGCACAGAACATGGGCGAGCGCCTGGCGGTACGCAACCTGTTCACCGACCTGCGGGAGCAAGGCCAGGTCAGCGGCGGGCAAGCGCCCTATGGCGATCGGGAGAAGCAGGCGTTCGCCAATGCCCTGGACCGGATCCTGACCAGGTTGGCGCGCCAGGGCTGATGCGGCGGGGGAGCAAGCGCTCCCCGGCCATTGGCGTAGTTGTTACTGCTGGCCTTCGTGGGTCAGTTCCAGTACCCGGTCCACCAGCTTGTTGATGCCGGCGGCGGCCTGGCTGATGGACTGCGCCAGCATGTAGGCCGGAGTGGTCACCAGCTTGCGGGCCTTGTCCTCGATGATCTCGTCCACCGCGCATTCGGCGTGCTCGGCGCCCATCTTGCCCAGGGCGGCGGCGGTGTCGGCATCGTTGCCGATGGTGCACGTCACGCCGGGGCCATAGATCTTCGCGGCCATGGCCGGGGCGATGCACATCAGGCCCACCGGCTTGCCGGCTTCGGCAAAGGCTTCGGCCAGGGCCAGGACATCGGCCTGGACCGAGCAGGCCGCGCCTTCAGTGGCGAAGCTGGAGAGGTTCTTGGCGGCGCCGAAGCCCCCGGGAACGATCAGCGCGTCGAAGTCCTCGGCCTTGGCCTCGCGCAGGTCCTTGACCTCGCCGCGGGCGATGCGCGCCGATTCCACCAGGACGTTGCGGGCCTCGGGCATGGTGTCCCCGGTCAGGTGGTTGAGCACGTGCATCTGCGGGATGTCCGGTGCGAAACACTGCACCTGGGCGCCACGCTGGTCGAGGCGCAGCAGGGTGATCACGCTTTCATGGATCTCGGCGCCGTCGAAGACTCCGCAACCGGAAAGGATCACTGCAACTTTTTTGCTCATGGGGTTTCTCCAGGGTCATCGCGCTAAATGTCCGGCAGTTTGTCACCAGTCGCCGCAGAGGGGTATCACGATCGGGCCGGGATTTTTCCGGGCGCGTCGAGCTGCGGCCATGCAATCTTGGAAAACCGTTGGGTGCGCGAGTTCAGGCGTTCGAGGATAGGGTGGTTCGAGAGGAGTCGAGAATCGCGGCGCCCATGCCCGGACGCCGCGTAGGGGCCGCTTACTCGGCCGGCTTGTTGTGCTGCCCGGCTTGTTCGGCTTCGTAGATCTGCTTGGCCAGGCGGGCATTCTTGAAACGCCGCCGCAGCCACAGGCACAAGCCCAGTACCAGCAGGGCGCCCAGGACCCACAGCTCGTACTTCTTGATGCTGCCGAGCATGCCTTCCATGACGGCGCCGAAGTGGAAGGCTGCCTGCGCCAGGGCCACGGCCCAGATCGCCGCGCCAATGCCGTTGAGCAGCAGGTAGCGTCCTGGCGGATAGCCGGACAGGCCAATGGCCACCGGCATCACGGTGCGCAGGCCGTAGACGAAGCGGAAGCTCAACACCCAGATGTCCGGGTGCTTGCGAATGTGCTCCAGTGCCCGATCGCCCATCATCTGCCAGCGCGGCCTGCGCGCCAGCAACTTGCGGCCATGCTTGCGCCCCAGGAAGTACCACAGCTGGTCACCGGCATAGCTGCCGAAGAAGGCAACCACCATCACCAGGTTGATATCCATGTATCCACGGAACGCGAGAAACCCGGCTAGAACCAGAATGGTCTCGCCTTCGAAGAACGTGCCGAGAAAGAGGGCGAAGTAGCCGAAATCCTGAAGAAATTGTTGGAGCATTGTCTGGATGCTGGCGAAATGAACGCGCAGCCTACCCCTTCGACGGCGTTGGGGAAAGTATCGAAATGTGTCTCGACGTGAACATTTCCCCTCAATGACAATGTGTGTTGCTGTCGGTCAACAGCTTGAGCATAACCGTCATCTGTTCGTCATAATGCCCGCTTATAACTGTCACGCTCGCCCGCCAGCGCGGGCCATGGAGTCCGTCGTGAGCTTTACTCCCGCCAATCGCCTGTTTCCGGCCACTCGTCTGCGGCGTAACCGTCGCGATGATTTTTCCCGACGTCTGGTGCGCGAGAATCGCTTGAGCGTGGACGACCTGATCCTGCCGGTGTTCGTGCTCGACGGCGAGAATCGCCGTGAGGCGGTGGCCTCGATGCCCGGGGTCGAGCGCCTGAGCGTCGACCTGCTGCTGGAAGAGGCGGCGCACTGGGTCGAGCTGGGGATTCCCGCCCTGGCCCTGTTCCCGGTGACGCCCGGGGAACTCAAGTCCCTGGACGCTGCCGAAGCCTGGAACCCGAATGGCATCGCCCAGCGTGCCACCCGCGCCTTGCGCGAACGCTTCCCACACCTCGGGGTGATCACCGACGTCGCCCTGGACCCGTTCACCACCCACGGCCAGGACGGCATTCTCGATGCGCAGGGCTACGTGCAGAACGACGTCACCGTCGATGCCCTGGTGCGCCAGGCCCTGTCCCACGCCGAAGCCGGCGCCCAGGTGGTGGCACCCTCGGACATGATGGACGGTCGCGTCCAGGCGATCCGCGAAGCGCTGGAGCTGGCGGGCCATGTCAACGTGCGGATCATGGCCTATTCGGCCAAGTACGCCAGCGCCTACTACGGGCCTTTCCGCGATGCGGTGGGGTCGGCGCTGAACCTGGGCAAGGCCGACAAGGCCTCGTACCAGATGGACCCGGCCAATGCCGAGGAAGCCCTGCATGAAGTGGCGGCGGACCTGGCCGAAGGCGCGGACATGGTCATGGTCAAGCCGGGGATGCCTTACCTGGACATCCTCTGGCGGGTCAAGGACGCCTTCAAGGTGCCGACCTTCGTCTACCAGGTCAGCGGCGAGTACGCCATGCACATGGCGGCGATCCAGAATGGGTGGTTGGCCGAGGGGGTCGTTCTCGAGTCCCTGACTGCTTTTAAACGTGCAGGTGCCGATGGCATCCTGACTTACTTTGCCGTTCGTGCTGCTCAATTGTTACGAGAGCAAAAATAGCCCTCCCAGGAACACGCGATGAATACCGAAGGACTCACAGAAGTTGCCGTAAAAGAAGCCCAGCCAGTGGTCGAGCAAGTAGCCGAGACCCCGCCGGAGCTGGAGCCCGTTCCCGCGGCCCCGGCCACCGAGGCGCAACCGGTGCCAGCCATCGTCATCCCCAACCTGGACGACAGCAGCCTGTACATCCACCGCGAGCTGTCGCAACTGCAGTTCAATATCCGCGTGCTGGAGCAGGCGCTGGACGAGTCCTATCCACTGCTGGAGCGCCTGAAGTTCCTGCTGATCTTCTCCAGCAACCTGGACGAGTTCTTCGAGATCCGGGTCGCCGGCCTGAAGAAGCAGATCACCTTCGCCCGTGAGCAGGCTGGCGCCGACGGCCTGCAACCGCACCAGGCGCTGGCACGCATCAGCGACCTGGTGCACGGTCATGTGGATCGCCAGTACGCGATCCTCAACGACATCCTGTTGCCGGAGCTGGAGAAGCACCAGATCCGCTTCATCCGCCGCCGCTACTGGACCGCCAAGCTCAAGACCTGGGTCCGTCGCTACTTTCGCGACGAGATCGCGCCTATCATCACCCCCATCGGCCTGGACCCGACGCACCCCTTCCCGCTGCTGGTGAACAAGAGCCTGAACTTCATCGTCGAGCTGGAAGGCATCGACGCCTTCGGCCGCGACTCGGGCCTGGCGATCATCCCGGCCCCGCGCCTGTTGCCGCGGATCATCCGGGTTCCGGAAGAGGTGGGCGGCCCTGGCGACAACTATGTGTTCCTGTCGTCGATGATCCATGCCCATGCCGATGACCTGTTCCAGGGCATGAAGGTAAAAGGCTGCTATCAGTTCCGCCTGACTCGAAACGCCGACCTGGCACTGGATTCCGAGGACGTCGAGGACCTGGCCCGTGCCCTGCGCGGCGAGCTGTTCTCCCGCCGCTACGGCGACGCGGTGCGCCTGGAAGTGGCCGATACCTGCCCCAAGCACCTGTCGGACTACCTGCTCAAGCAGTTCAACTTGCACGAGACCGAGCTCTACCAGGTCAATGGCCCGGTGAACCTCACGCGCCTGTTCAGCATCACCGGCCTGGACAGCCATCCGGAGCTGCAGCACCCGCCGTTCACCCCGCAGATTCCCAAGCTGCTGCAGAACAGCGAGAACATCTTCAGCGTCATCAGCAAGCAGGACATCCTGCTGCTGCATCCCTTCGAGTCCTTCACCCCGGTGATCGACCTGCTGCGCCAGGCCGCCAAGGATCCCCACGTGCTGGCGGTGCGCCAGACCCTGTACCGCTCCGGCGCCAACTCGGAGATCGTCGACGCCCTGGTGGATGCGGCGCGCAACGGCAAGGAGGTCACCGCGGTGATCGAACTGCGCGCGCGCTTCGACGAGGAGTCCAACCTGCAGATGGCCAGCCGCCTGCAAGCGGCCGGCGCGGTGGTGATCTATGGCGTGGTGGGCTTCAAGACCCACGCCAAGATGATGCTGATCCTGCGGCGCGAGCAGGGCGAGATCGTGCGTTATGCGCACCTGGGGACGGGTAACTACCACGCGGCCAACGCCCGCCTGTATACCGACTACAGCCTGCTGACTTCCGACGATGCCTTGTGCGAGGACGTCGGCAAGCTGTTCAGCCAGCTGATCGGCATGGGCAAGACCCTGCGCATGAAGAAGCTCATGCATGCGCCGTTCACCCTGAAGAAGGGCATGCTCGACATGATCGCCCGGGAGACCCAGTTCGCCCTGGACGGCAAGCCGGCGCACATCATCGCCAAGTTCAACTCGCTGACCGATCCGAAGATCATCCGCGCGCTGTACAAGGCCAGCCAGTCCGGCGTGCGCATCGACCTGGTGGTGCGTGGCATGTGCTGCCTGCGTCCGGGGATCGCCGGGGTGTCGCACAACATCCACGTGCGCTCGATCATCGGGCGCTTCCTGGAGCACACCCGGGTGTTCTACTTCCTCAACGGCGGCGAGGAGCAGATGTTCCTGTCCAGTGCCGACTGGATGGAGCGCAACCTCGACAAACGGGTCGAGACCTGCTTCCCGGTGGAGGGCAAGAAGCTGATCCTGCGGGTCAAGAAGGAGCTGGAGAGTTATCTCACCGATAACACCCACAGCTGGAGCCTGCAGTCCGACGGGCGCTATGTGCGCAACACGCCGACCGGCAACCAGAACCCGCGCAGTGCCCAGGCTACCTTGCTGGAGCGCCTTGGCAGCCCGGTGTTGCCGGTGCGCTAGGTTCAGCCGGCGCCAATGCAAAAGGCCAGCCCGAGTGCTCGGGCTGGCCTTTTTGTTTGCCCGGCGCTGGGCTCAGCTGACGTTGAGTACGATGCCGACCCGGGTCAGCCACTCGGCCTCGAGGGCGAAGTCCGCCTGGGTCAGCTGGTTTTCATCCAGCCAGTTGGCCGGGAACTTCACGTCCAGCTGGTCGCCGTTGGCGCTGAGCTGCACCTGGGGCATCTGCTGGGTACCGCGGATATGGTGGAACAGGATGGCGAAGCGTAGCAGCACGCAGAGGCGGATCAGCTTGATGCCGTCGTCGCCGAACTCGGCGAACTTCTCCTTGGGAATGTTGCGCCGGTGACCGCGTACCAGCAGGGCCAGCATTTGCTGGTCCTCGCGGGAGAAGCCAGCCAGGTCCGAGTGTTCGATCAGGTAGGCGCCGTGCTTGTGGTAGTGGTAGTGGGCGATGTCCAGGCCCACTTCATGCACCTTGGCGGCCCAGCCCAGCAGCTCGCGCCAGATGCCGTCTTCCAGGTCCCAGTCGGCCGCCACCTGGTCGAAGGAGCGCAAGGCCTTGCCTTCGACCCGCGAAGCCTGTTCCAGGTCCACGTGGTAGCGCTCCATCAGCGAGCCCAAGGTGCGTTCGCGGACGTCTTCATGGTGATGACGGCCCAGCAGGTCGTAGAGCACGCCTTCGCGCAGGGCGCCTTCGCAGTGATCCATGCGCTGCAATTCCAGGGCATCGAAGATCGCCTCGAGGATCGCCAGGCCGGCCGGGAAGATGGCCCGGCGGTCGGGCTTGATGCCTTCGAAGTCGATCTTGTCGACGTCGCCGAGCTTGAACAGCTTGCGCTTGAGCCAGGCCAGGCCTTCGACGTTGATTTCGCCGCTGCCCTGGCCGCCGGCCTTGAGGGCCAGGCCGATGGCGCGAATGGTGCCGGAGGAGCCGATGGCTTCATCCCAGGTCAGGCGATGCAGCGCATGTTCGATGCTCATGATTTCCAGGCGTGCGGCGGTATAGGCCTGGGCATAGCGGGCCGGGGTGATCTTGCCGTCGCGGAAATAGCGTTGGGTGAAGCTCACACAGCCCATCTGCAGGCTTTCGCGCAGCAGGGGCTCGAAGCGCTGGCCAATGATGAACTCGGTACTGCCGCCGCCGATGTCGGCCACCAGGCGCTTGCCGGGGGTGTCGGCGAGGGTATGGGAAACCCCGAGGTAGATCAGGCGCGCTTCTTCACGCCCGGAGATGACCTCCACCGGGTGACCGAGGATCTCCTCGGCCCGGCGAATGAACTCGCCGCGGTTGCGGGCTTCGCGCAGGGCGTTGGTGCCGACGATGCGCACGGTGCCCTGGGGCATGCCGTTGATCAGCTGGGCGAAACGCTTGAGGCAGTCGAGCCCGCGCTGCATGGATTCTTCGTTGAGCTGGCGCTCTTCATTGATGCCGGCAGCTAGCTGAACCTTTTCACCCAACCGCTCGAGAATGCGGATTTCACCGTTCCGGGCCTTGGCCACGACCATGTGAAAGCTGTTGGAGCCCAGATCGATCGCGGCGATCAGGGACAGATTCTTGGCTTGGGATTGGGGCATGGCTGGGGGTCTCGGTCGATAACCTCGCCATCCTGCCACGATCAACGGCTCGCGCCAACGCGCAGTGGCCAATGCGTTGACGCATCGCATGAAACCCTGCACCAGCCGATATTCCCGGATGCGCCATGAGGGACTTGAGCGCGCTGGTGCTACCGCTCATCCGGTCGATATCCGCGCGCAGGAATGTCCGGGGAGCGCCTGGAATGCGCCGAAAGGCACATATGACGGCCTCGACGACATTAATAGGAGATGCCGCACGAAGATGTCTCGGCTTTTATAGGCAGGCGCGGAATTCTCGCTTTGCGCCGGGCTGAGCTATACCCAAACTCAAGGGGCACCATAGTGAGAGTCAATCAGCTGCGGCTTCCTGAACGCAGGAAGGGCAGATATGATGGGCCACGTTTTTTTGCTTACAACCTGGAGAATTCCATGAGCAGCGATCTCATCAAACACGTCAGCGACGCCAGCTTCGAGACCGATGTACTCAAGGCCGAGGGCGCTGTACTGGTCGACTACTGGGCTGAGTGGTGCGGTCCATGCAAAATGATCGCTCCGGTTCTGGACGAAATTGCCGAGACCTACAAGGGCAAGCTCACCGTTGCCAAACTGAACATCGACGAGAACCAGGAAACCCCGGCCAAGCATGGCGTACGTGGTATCCCGACCCTGATGTTGTTCAAGAACGGTAACGTCGAAGCCACCAAGGTCGGTGCGCTGTCGAAGTCGCAACTGGCGGCTTTCCTCGACGCCAACATCTGAACCTGGGTTTCAGCATGTTAGAAAAGGCCCCGCAAAATGCGGGGCTTTTTCGTAATTGAGGGCTAGACGCTCCGAAACTCAGGTGTTACATTCGGCCCCGCACTGGTTTCTCCAATGCCCCCTGCAAGCCGTCGCCGACGCTCTCCTTTTCGAATAAGTACGCGATCCTGTCGCCTTCTCCGCGGCGCGGCCTCATTAAGCCAAAAGCTTAATTTCCCCCTCTATAAATGATTACGTCATTCCTATATGAATCTGACTGAACTCAAGCAAAAGCCGATTACCGAACTGCTCGAATTGGCCGAACAGATGGGCATAGAAAATATGGCCCGTTCGCGCAAGCAGGACGTGATTTTCTCCCTGCTGAAAAAGCACGCGAAAAGCGGTGAGGAAATCTCCGGTGATGGCGTGCTGGAGATCCTCCAGGACGGCTTCGGCTTCCTTCGCTCCTCCGATGCCTCCTACCTGGCCGGGCCGGACGATATCTATGTGTCGCCAAGCCAGATCCGTCGCTTCAACTTGCGCACCGGTGACACCATCGTTGGCAAGATCCGCCCTCCGAAGGAAGGCGAGCGCTACTTCGCGCTGCTCAAGGTCGATACCATCAACTACGACCGCCCCGAGAACGCCAAGAACAAGATCCTGTTCGAGAACTTGACCCCGCTGTTCCCCAACGATCGCCTGAAGATGGAGGCCGGCAACGGCTCCACCGAAGACCTCACCGGCCGTGTCATCGACCTGTGCGCCCCGATCGGCAAGGGCCAGCGCGGCCTGATCGTCGCTCCGCCGAAAGCGGGTAAAACGATCATGCTGCAGAACATCGCGGCCAACATCACCCGCAACAACCCCGAGTGCCACCTGATCGTCCTGCTGATCGACGAGCGTCCGGAAGAAGTGACCGAGATGCAGCGCACCGTGCGCGGCGAAGTGGTTGCCTCCACCTTCGATGAGCCGCCAACCCGCCACGTGCAAGTGGCCGAGATGGTGATCGAGAAGGCCAAGCGCCTGGTCGAGCACAAGAAGGACGTGGTGATCCTGCTGGACTCCATCACCCGCCTGGCCCGTGCCTACAACACCGTGATCCCGAGCTCTGGCAAGGTCCTGACCGGTGGTGTCGATGCCCACGCCCTGGAGAAACCCAAGCGTTTCTTCGGCGCCGCGCGGAACATCGAGGAAGGCGGCTCGCTGACCATCATCGCCACCGCGCTGGTCGAGACCGGCTCGAAGATGGACGAAGTGATCTACGAAGAGTTCAAGGGTACCGGCAACATGGAACTGCCCCTGGACCGTCGCATCGCCGAGAAGCGCGTATTCCCGGCCATCAACATCAACAAGTCCGGTACCCGCCGCGAAGAGCTGCTGACGGCCGACGACGAGCTGCAGCGCATGTGGATCCTGCGCAAGCTGCTGCATCCGATGGATGAAGTCGCTGCCATCGAGTTCCTGGTCGACAAGCTGAAGCAGACCAAGACCAACGATGAATTCTTCCTGTCGATGAAGCGCAAGTAACATCGGCGGGTCGAGCGAAAGCCGGGGCAACCCGGCTTTTTGCTGTCTGCACTTTGGCCATTGCGGCCTGAACGGCGCTACACTCTGCACCCCGACCGATACGGCCAACACGAGGCTCTTGCATGCAGTATCGCGATTTGCGCGACTTCATTCGTGGCCTGGAACAGCGCGGTGAACTCAAGCGCATCCAGGTTCCCATCTCTCCTGTCCTGGAAATGACCGAAGTCTGCGACCGCACCCTGCGCGCCAAGGGCCCGGCGCTGCTGTTCGAAAAACCCACGGGTTTCGACATCCCGGTGCTGGGCAACCTGTTCGGCACCCCCGAGCGGGTGGCCATGGGCATGGGCGCCGAGTCCACCGATGAATTGCGCGAGATCGGCAAGCTGCTGGCCTTCCTCAAGGAGCCCGAGCCGCCCAAGGGCCTGAAGGATGCCTGGTCCAAACTGCCGATCTTCAAGAAGGTCGTGTCGATGGCGCCGAAGGTAGTCAAGGACGCGGTGTGCCAGGAGGTGGTGGTCGAGGGCGACGATGTCGACCTTTCGCAGTTGCCGATCCAGCATTGCTGGCCGGGCGACGTGGCGCCACTGATCACCTGGGGCCTGACGGTGACCCGCGGACCGAACAAGGACCGGCAAAACCTGGGCATCTATCGGCAACAGGTGATTGGGCGCAACAAGGTGATCATGCGCTGGTTGAGCCACCGTGGCGGCGCGCTGGATTACCGCGAGTGGTGCGAAAAGCACCCGGGCCAGCCGTTCCCGGTCTCCGTGGCCCTGGGGGCCGACCCGGCCACCATCCTCGGCGCCGTGACCCCGGTGCCGGACACGCTCTCCGAGTACGCCTTCGCCGGCCTGCTGCGGGGTAACCGCACCGAGCTGGTGAAGTGCCGTGGCAATGACCTGCAGGTCCCGGCTACCGCCGAGATCATCCTCGAGGGCGTGATCCATCCGGGTGAAACGGCCCCGGAAGGCCCCTACGGCGACCACACCGGCTACTACAACGAAGTGGACAGCTTCCCGGTGTTCACCGTGGAACGCATCACCCATCGCACCAAGCCGATCTACCACAGCACCTACACCGGGCGTCCGCCGGATGAGCCGGCGATCCTCGGCGTGGCGCTGAACGAAGTGTTCGTGCCGATCCTGCAGAAGCAATTCCCGGAGATCACCGACTTCTACCTGCCGCCCGAGGGCTGCTCGTACCGCATGGCGGTGGTGACCATGAAGAAGCAGTATCCGGGGCACGCCAAGCGCGTAATGCTCGGCGTGTGGTCGTTCCTGCGACAGTTCATGTACACCAAGTTCGTTATCGTCACCGACGACGATATCAACGCCAGGGACTGGAACGACGTGATCTGGGCCATCACCACGCGCATGGATCCCAAGCGCGACACGGTGATGATCGACAACACCCCGATCGACTACCTCGACTTCGCCTCGCCGGTATCCGGCCTGGGCTCGAAGATGGGGCTGGACGCCACTCACAAGTGGCCTGGAGAAACCACCAGAGAGTGGGGGCGGGTCATCGTCAAGGATGAGGCGGTCACCCGCCGGATCGATGCCATCTGGAATCAATTAGGAATAGATTGATGCGTGTAACCTTGCAGCCCTCCGGAGCAGTGCTAGAGACACTGCCCGGCGAGCGTATTCTCGATGCGGCGAGGCGCCTGGGCTATGACTGCCCCCAGAGTTGCCGTAATGGCAACTGCCACGTCTGCGCCGCCCTGTTGGTGGAAGGCAGTGTGCGGCAGGCCGGCGATGTGCGTGACCACGGCGAGCTCTACACTTGTATCGCGGAGCCGCTGCAAGATTGCATAGTGTTGTGGGACGGCGTCCTTGCGCTGGGAGAGTTGCCGGTGCGCAGCCTGTCGTGTCAGCTCGTTGAATGCCTGGAAGTCGGCGGTGATGTCTGGCGTGTCCGGCTGCGGGCGCCGGCGGGCAAGCCACCGCGCTACCACGCCGGCCAATATTTGCTGCTGGAGCGGGACAACGGCGAGAAGTCGGCGTTTTCCCTGGCCTCGGCGCCTCACTGCGGGCGTGAACTGGAGCTGCATGTGCTGGCCCGGGAAAACAGCGCGCAAAGCCTGATGGAACAACTGCAGCGCAACGGCATGGCACGGGTCGAGCTGCCGTTTGGCGACACCCACCTGGCCGAGCTGCCCGATGGCCCGCTGGTGCTGATCGCCGCCGGTACCGGCATGGCGCAGATGCACAGCCTGATCGAGCATTGCCGGGCCAAGGGTTTCAAGCACCCGGTGCACCTGTACTGGGGGGTACGCCGGCCCGAGGACTTCTACCAGCTGGAGCACTGGGATCAGTGGCAGCAACTGCCCAACCTCTACCTGCACAAGGTGGTCAGCGACCTGTGTGGCTGGGAAGGGCGCTGCGGCATGCTGCATGAGGCCGTGCGCGAGGACATCGACGACCTGTCGTCGGTGCATGTCTATGCCAGCGGTTCGCCGGCAATGATCTATGCCACCCTCGACGCCCTGGTGAGCGCCGGCATGGACGCCCACCAGATGCGCGCGGATGTATTCGCCTACGCCCCGCGTTCCTGATCCTGCCGA
>NZ_JBJJLO010000125.1:0-18768 GCF_046230915.1 Pseudomonas sp. KCJK8993 | reverse complement strand
ACCTGGCGGATGCGTTCGGCCAGGTCCGCCACTTGTCCGGGGCTGAGGCTGGCGGCCAGGCGAAACTCGCGGTACAGCGGCCCCAGGGCCTTGGCACGCTCGGGGTTGGGGACGGCGTCGATCAGGTCGCTGGGGAAACTGTTGACCTGCACCACCCCACCCTTGGCCGCCAGCTGGCGCAAGCGCTGGTCATCCAGGTTACGTGGATGCTGGGTAATGGCCCTGCTGCTGGAATGGGAGGCGATGATCGGCGCCGTGGACAGGGCCAGCACCTGGTCGAATACCTGGTCCGAGGCATGGGACACATCCAGCAGGATGCCCAGGCGATTGGCCGCGCTCACCAGTTCGCGCCCGGCGGGGCTCAGGCCCCGCCATTGCGGCAAGGCGGTGGCCGAATCGGCGAAATCGTTGTTGGCCGAATGCACCAGCCCCAGCATGCGCAGGCCCAGGCGATGGTAGGTGAGCAGCCGCTGGGGATCGGCCGCCAGGGGCTCGGCATTCTCCATGCTGATGAACACCACGCGCTGGCCACGGCCGACGATGGCCGGCACATCCTCGGCGCGCAGGGCCAGGGCGAAGTCCTGGGGATGGGCGGCCACCAGGTCGCGGATTCGGGTCAACACCGCCAGGCCGTGCTCGCTGGCCTGGGTCCGGCCTTCGGCATCGAGCGGCCCCTGGGGCGTGAAGATCGCCCAGAAGCCGCCATCCAGGCCGCCCTCGCGCATCCGTGGCAGATCGACCTGGGACAGGTCGTCCTGGTAGCGATGGCGCTGGTGGATGTCCCAGCCCGGCCGGGCCAGTTGCATCGGGGTGTCGAGGTGGCTGTCGAGTACGGTCAGGCGTTGGTGCAGGGCCGCGGCGGGCTCCTGGGCCAGCGCCCAGGGGCTGGCCAGGGCCAGGGTCAGCAAGGATCGGCGCAGCATGGGGGCCTCCAGGGCCGGTTGGAAAAACACGCCGGGCCCTCAGCCCCAATGGAAGCTGCGGTCCCAGAGGCCGGAAACATCCAGCGGCTGGGGCAATACCCCGGCCTCGTAGAACAGATCGGCCACGTCCTGCTGGGACTTCACCGCCGCATCGTCCACCGGTTGCAGCAAGCGCGGGCCGCTCTGGGCGCGGTATTGGGCCAGGAACACTTCCCGGGGCATGCCGAGGATCTGCGCGCTGCGGGTCGCCCACTCCTCGGGGTGGCTGGCGATCCACTGCCAGGAACGGTACTCGCGCAGGATGTAGTCGGTGATCGCCGCATGCTTGCGCGGGTCGGCGATGCTCTGCTGGTTGGCGGCGATCACGTAGTTGCCCGACAGGTAGCCTTGCCCGGTCTTGAGCACCCTGGCCCCGGCACGCAGCTCGGCCAGCTGGATGAAGTAGCCGAAGCTGACCCAGGCATCCAGGGCGCCGTTCTGGAACGCGGCAAAACCATCCTGCGGGGTCAGGGCCATGGGCACGATGTCGGCGAAGCCCAGTCCCTGCTCCTTCAGCGCCTTGAGCAGGAAATAGTGAGAGCTGGTGGAACGGATGTAGCCGACGCGCTTGCCCTTGAGCTCGGCGATGGACTGGACGCTGGAGCCCTTGGGCACGATGAAGGCCTGGTTGTTGACGTCGCCGGTGAGCACTGCGATCAGCTTCACCGGAGCCTGGTTCTTGATGCCGAAGATCGGCGGGATCTCGCTCATTGGCGAGATGTCCAGGGTGCCGCTGACCAGGGCCTCGAAGCTCAGGTTGCCGCCGGTGAACTCGGCGTACTTGACCTGGTAAGGGGGTGGTTCGATACCCGCCTGGGTAAAGAAGCTCGGGGCCGCGCCCTTATAGGTGGCGACGTTCAGGGTGACCCCGGACCAGTCGGTGGCGGCTCCCAGGCCCAGGCGCGGCAAGGCGCCGGCCAGGCCGGCAAGGGCCGAGAGTTGCAGGAAACGACGACGCTGCATGCTGGCTGTCCTCAATCGAGAAAATCCGCTTCTTCGCGCAGGATGCGCTCGCGGTAGGGCTGGAAACTGAACCAGCCGCCGAACTCGGTGCCCACCTGGCGCGCCGTGTGGCGGGCCACTTCATGGGGAATGGGCCGTGGCGTACCGGCAGCCTCCGCCAGCAGCTGGGCCTGGGCGGCGTTATCCATGGCGATGAAGCGCCAGGCCGCCGCCTCGACGGTCTCGCCCACCGTGAGCAGGCCATGGTTCTGCAGGATCAGCGCCTTGTGCCCATGCAAGGCGGCGGCGATCCGCGCCCCTTCGCTGGCCTCCAGCACCACCCCGGAGAAGTTGTCGAACAGCGCGTGCCGCTCATAGAAGGCGCAGGCGTCCTGGGTCAGCGGGTCCAGCAAGCGACCCAGGCTGGACCAGGCCTTGCCGTGCAACGAGTGGGCATGGGCGGCGGCCACCACCTCGGGATGGGCCTGGTGCAGCGCCGCATGAATGGCGAAGGCTGCAAGATTCAACGCGCCCTCGCCTTCGACGATGGCGCCGTCGGGGTCCACCAGCAACAGGTCGGAAACCCGTACATGGCCGAAATACACCCCCACCGGGTTGACCCAGAAATGCTCCGGGTGCTCCGGGTCGCGCACCGTGATATGCCCGGCCCCACCCATGTCGAAACCCAACCGGGCGAAAACCCGGAACGCCGCCGCCAGGCTCTGCTTGCGTTGCAATCGCTCGAGCTCGACGCTGGCTTGGCGCGGCGGGTGCTCCCAGCGAAAAACCGTATGCCCATCGCGGGGCAAGTCATACACGGCGGGAGGAAAATGTGCGGTCATATCCCCTCTCCTGGAAATGCTCATGAACCCCCGGCTCCCGCCTGCCCTTCTGCGGTCTCAAGATCCCCGCGTCTGCTACGCAGCCTTCGGCAGCGGCTACACAAACCGGCAGGGGCGCCGCTGCCGAGCCCGCGAGGCTGCGAAAAGGCCCGCAGGGCCTTGCCTGGCGATCACCGGAAGACCTAGGCCCCGCACGCTAGTAGCCACGCTGGATCTGCACCGGATTCTCCAGGGACAAACCATCGCCCCAGCGCCGGAGGTTGCGCTCCAGCAGCCGGGCGATATTCAGGTAGACCCCGGGCGAGTTGGCCGAGGTGTGCGGCGACAGGTGAATCCGTGGATGGCGGTAGAACGGATGCCCCTCGGGCAACGGCTCGGGATCAGCCACGTCCAGGCTGGCCAGGCCGATGCGCCCGCTGTCCAGGGCCTTGAGCAGCGCCGGCTGATCGATCAGCGCGCCCCGGGCGATATTGATCAGGTGCAGCCCCGGCTTGGCCATGGCCAGCACATCGGCGTCGATCACCTGGCGGGTCTGCTCGGTCAGCGGCACCGCCAGCAACAGGTGGTCGGCGCGGGAAAACAGTTGCCCCAGGTCGCTCACCGACTCCACCCCGGGCACCTGCAAAGGCTGCGGCGAACGCCGCAGGGCCAGCACCCGCATGCCCAGCGCCAGGGCCTTGGGCGCCAGTTCCCGGGCAATGCTGCCAAAACCGAACAAGCCCAGGGTGCTACCGGCCACCGCCGCCAGCGGTCGTTGCTGCCAATGTTCGGCACGCTCGACCCACACCTGGGGCAACCCCTTGGCGGCGGCGAAGATCGCCGCCAGGACGAACTCGGCGATGCTGGACGCAGTGCAGCCCCGGGCACTGGCCACCGGCAGGTGCTCGAACAGCCAGCGCGGGAAGTAATCCAGGCCGGAACTGGCCAGTTGCACGAAACCCAGGCCGAAGGGCCAGCCGGCCGGTGGCTGCGCCGCGTCGCGAAAATCGGCATGGGGCGCGGCCAGCAGCACCTGGATATCCGTGGGCAAGCCGACGGGAATGCCCCGGGGCAGGTCCAGCACCTCGATCCCGGGCAGCCACTGGCGCAACTGCCGGTTGAAGGCGGCGTCGAGCTGGCTGGCGATGCGCGTCACACCTGGGCTCCACGGCTGGGCAAGGCGAACGCGGCACGCCCCACCGCGCCGAGGATGGCGTCGTTCTGCGGCGTATGGATACGGCTGCACAGCACATCGCGATAGTGGCGCTCGATGGGATTGCCGCGGGCCAGCCCCGGGTTGCCGATAGCCTCGATCCCCAGTTCCACCGCACTGATGGCGTTACTGGTGACCAGGTACTTGACCTGGGTGGCCTCGCTGGCGGCGATGCGCCCTTCGGCGGCGGCGTCGAGCAGTACTCGGTTGTTCAGCAACAAGGCATCGATACGCCCGATCAGTTCCTGGAAACGCGGCAGGCTCGACAGCGGCGCGCCGAGGTTGGCCGGGGCCCGCTGGGCCAGCCAGCCCAGCAACCAGTCGCGGGCGGCGCGGGCCACCCCGTCGTAGATCGCCGACAGCAAGACCGCCAGCCAGAGCACGCCCTTGCTGTCCAGTTCCGAAGGTCGCGGGACGTTGGCCGGCTGGATGTCCACCGCCTGCTCCAGGGGCACGAACACCTCGTCGAAGATCACGTCGTGGCTGCCGGTGGCGCGCATGCCCAAGTGGTCCCAGGTTTCCTCGATGCGGATGCCCGGGCTGTCGCGGTGCACCAGCCAGGTGCCCACGCGGGGCTCGGGCTCGTCGCTGCGGGCCCACACCGCCAGCCAGGTCAGCCCGGGAATGCCGGTGGAGTAGATCTTGCGACCGCTGAGCGACCAGCCACCCTCGACCCGTTGCGCCAGGGTCGCCGGCAGGCCGCCGCGAGCGGGAGTGCCCAGGTCCGGCTCGACCCGCAACGCATTGATCAACGCCCCGTCCTGCACCGCTTCGCGGGCTACTTGCTGGCGCAGGTGCAGGGGCCAGGCGGTGTTCTGCTGCAGGCGCGTGTGCTGCAAATACTGCATCACCAGGACCAGGGCGGTGGACGGTTCGCCCTGGGCCACGGCGCCGATCACCCGCCGCGCCTGGGCCAGGGTCGCCTCGCTGCCGCCCAGGGCCCGGGGTACGGTCAAGGCCAGCAAGCCATGCTGGTGCAGGCGTTGCAGGTTGGCATGGGGAAACTCGCCGTGGCGATCATAGTGGGCCGCCGTGGCGGCAAACTCCTCGCTCAACTGCTGCAGCAGGTCGGCGAACGCCACGGAGTCCAGCTCAAGGGGCGCCGCAGTGGCGATGGAGGGTTCAGTGCAAAGGCTCATCGGCTGGCAATCCTGCTCAGGGGTGGGGCAACAAGGGGGGCCGGCTCGGCCTCGGTTTCGACGCCCAGTAATTGCAGCAACCGCCCACGCAGTTGCTGGAACCCGGGAAGGCCAGCCTGGCGCGGGCGCGGCAGGCGGATCGGCAGTTGCTCGGCAATGCGCCCGTTGGCCAGCACCAGCACGCGGTCGGCCAACAGCAGGGCTTCATCGACATCGTGGGTCACCAGCAACACCGCCGGGGCATGGGCCTGCCACAGGCGGATGATCAACCGATGCATACGGATCCGCGTCAGCGCGTCGAGGGCGGCAAAGGGTTCGTCCAGCAACAATAGCTGCGGCTCGCGCACCAGGGCCCGGGCCAGGGCCACGCGCTGGGCCTCGCCACCGGACAAGGTGCCGGGCCAGGCCTGCAACCGATGGGCCAGGCCCACCTCCTCCAGCGCCGCCTGGGCCCGCTGGCGCACCTGCTCGCCCCGTACGCCGAGGGCGACGTTGCGCCAAACGCGCTTCCAGGGCATCAAGCGTGGCTCCTGGAACACCGCGGCCATGGCCGTCGGTACCTGCAAGCGCCCGGCGTCGATGGGCTCCAGCCCGGCCAGGGCGCGCAGCAAGGTGGTCTTGCCCGAGCCGCTGCGGCCCAGCAAGGCGACGAACTCTCCCGGGGCGATGTCCAGGTTCAGTTCGTCGAGCACCGCTTGCCCGGCGAAGCGCCGGGTGATGCCACGGCCTTCGACAGCGGCCGGCAAATGGCCCGCTGCGGTCGGGCCCGGTGGCGAAGATGACAGCTGCATGGCTCAACTCCTGATGAAAGTCGGCCGCCAGGCCAGGGCGAAACCTTCAAGGCCGCGTACCAGGGCATCGATGCCCAGGCCGAGCACGCTGTAGACCAGCAGGCAGATCACGATCACGTCGGTGCGCATGAAGTCCCGGGCGTCGTTGACCAGGTAGCCGATGCCGGCGCTGGCGTTGATCTGCTCCACCACTACCAGGCCCAGCCAGCTGATGCCGAAGGCGTAGCGCAGGCCGACGAAGAACGCCGGCAGGGCCCCGGGCAGGATCACGTGGACGATCCGTTCCCAGCGCTTGAGGCCCAGCAGGGTCGCGGCCTCCAGCAGCTTGGGATCGAGGCTGCGGATGCCGGAGAACAGCGTGAGGTAGATGGGAAAGGTGGTGCCCAGGGCGATCAGGGCGATCTTGGGCGCCTCGCCGACTCCGAACCAGAGGATGAACAGCGGCACGATGGCCAGGAACGGCAAGGTGCGCAGCATCTGCATCGGCGAGTCGATGGCCAGCTCGCCACCGCGCGACAGGCCGGCCAACAGGGCAAGCAGCGTACCGAGGCTGACGCCGATGGCCAGGCCGGCGAAGGCGCGCTTGAGGGACACCCACAGATGCCCACCCAGCTCACCACTGCCCAGCATCTGCCACAGGGTGGCACCGATGGTGCTGGGGGCGGCGATGACCCGCGCCGGCAGCAACCCGGTGCGCGCGGCCAATTCCCACAACACGAGCAGCAGCAACGGGCTGGCCAGGCGTAGCAGCAGTTGCACCAGGGCCCGATATCCAGGGCTGGCAGGCCAATGGCCGGAGACTTTGAGCGGGGCTTGCGCAGGCATTTCACATCCCTATTTCAGCGCGTTCGAAGCCCATGCTAACTACATAAAAAACGTCCGTGAAATTCGTTTTGGTTCTAAATTAATATACAAAAATTGCATTCACCAGCACTTGAGATATGCAATTAACTTGCATACCAGCGAACTGTCCGCGCCGTTCAGGACGGTGACGGGCCGACACGGGCAGCCACCATTTCACCGAACATGCTCACCGGCTCCTGGAGGTTGCCGAGGAAGCGCGGATGGATCAGCCAGAGGTCGATCACCGGCTTGAAATCGCTGACCGGCACGATCTCCAGCTTGTCCCGATGGCTGCTGTTCTCCAGCAAGGGCAGCGGCACCAGGCCATACCCCAGGCCATTGGCGATCAACCCCAGTTGCAGCTCGGTGCCGAAGGTCTCCAGGTTGATCTGCAGCGACAGGCCCTGGGCACTCAGGGCCCGTTGCAGGCCAGCGCGGAAACCACAGCCATCGGGATTGAGTACCCAGCCGCGCTGGTAGCAATCGGCAAGCTTGCAGGAACGCTTGCGCGCTTCGCCCCGGGCCGCCACGACCACCAGGTTCATGCTGGCCAGGGAACGCCCCACCACCGCCTCGGGAAACACCTTGCCGGCAGGGAACAACGCGGCCACCACATCCAGCTCGCCGTTCTCGACCTTGCCCAGCAGGTGGCTGCCCCAACCGGTGGCCACCGAGGTCTGCAACTGCGGGTAGAGGGTCTTCAACTGGCTCAGGGCATCGAGCAGCACCACATCGCCGATGGTCTGCGGCACGCCGATGCGCAGGGCGCCGCTGGGGGCGCCGTCACTGGCCACCAGCTCGTTCAGCGCATCGATGCTGCGCAGCACTTCCAGGCACTGGCCATACACCCTGAGCCCCATGCTGGTGGGCTTGAGCGGCTTGGTATTGCGGTCCAGCAACTCGACCCCGAGCGCCTCCTCGAAGTTCTGCACCCGGCGGGTGATGGCCGGCTGGGTCAGTTGCAGGGCGTCGGCCGCCTGGCTGATGGTCTGGCAGCGGATCACCGCCACGAACGCGTTCAGATCATCTATCTTCATTCTTTTTTCGCATAATAAATGACTGGAAAAATGTTCGATAAGAATAATACCTTTTAGCTCGACCGTGTAGTTCGTGTCGTTCGTCCTGTGTCCACGGAGGGAACCCATGCCCCACAACGCCTCGACCGTCTCCATCGCCTCACCCAACCTGGCCCGCCTGCGCGGCTTCATCGGTGACCTGGCCGAGCTGCTCGACAGTCATCCCGACGAAGCCCGGGTCCTGGACCAGGGGGCGACTTTGCTGCAACGCCTGGTGAGCCAGGACGACTGGCTGCCCGACGCCTTCGCCCAGGCCGATCCGCAGCGCTACCAGCAATTCTTGCTGCACGCCGACTCGCGCCAGCGTTTCTCCATCGTCAGCTTCGTCTGGGGTCCGGGCCAACGCACGCCGATTCATGACCACCGCACCTGGGGCCTGATCGGCATGCTGCGCGGCGCCGAGGACTCCCAGGGCTTCGAGCGCCTGGCCGACGGCCGCCTGCAGCCTGCCGGCTCACCGGTGCGCCTGGTGCCGGGCCAGGTGGAAGCGGTGTCGCCGCGTATTGGCGATATCCACCAGGTGACCAACGCCCATGCCGACCGGGTGTCCATCAGCATCCATGTCTACGGCGCCAACATCGGCGCGGTGCGGCGTGGGGTGCATGACCTGGACGGTCACGAGAAGCCTTTCATCTCCGGCTATTCCAACACCTTGCTGCCCAACCTCTGGGACCTGTCGAAGGAGCCCCTGCAATGACCGATTTCCCGACCCGCAGCCCGGAACAAATCCGCCAGGCCTTGCTCGAACGCCAGGAACTGGCCCTGGTGGACGTGCGTGAAGAAGCGCCCTTCGCCGAAGCCCATCCGCTGTTCGCCGCCAA
Source organism: Pseudomonas sp. KCJK8993 (assembly GCF_046230915.1). Lineage (NCBI taxonomy): Bacteria > Pseudomonadati > Pseudomonadota > Gammaproteobacteria > Pseudomonadales > Pseudomonadaceae > Pseudomonas > Pseudomonas sp. KCJK8993. The sequence continues at coordinate 10,160 of NZ_JBJJLO010000125.1, read as the reverse complement.
TATCCCGCTGTCGAAACTGGAGCTGGAGGTGTATGCGCGCATCCCCAGGCGCGATACCGCCATCACGCTCTATGACCAGGGCGAAGGCCTGGCCGAACGCGCCGCGACCCGCTTGCGACAACTGGGCTACAGCGATGTCGCCCTGCTCGCGGGCGGCCTCGACGGTTGGCGCAACGCCGGGGGCGAGTTGTTCAAGGACGTCAACGTGCCGAGCAAGGCCTTTGGCGAACTGGTGGAGGCCGAGCGCCACACCCCATCGCTGGCTGCCGAGGAATTGCAGGCCTTGCTCGATCAGCAAGCCGACCTGGTGGTGCTCGACGCCCGGCGCTTCGACGAGTACCAGACCATGAGCATCCCTGGCAGTACCAGCGTGCCCGGGGCCGAGCTGGTGCTGCGGGTCCGCGAACTGGCGCCCGATCCACGAACCCGGGTGGTGGTCAACTGCGCCGGACGCACCCGCAGCATCATCGGCACCCAATCGCTGGTGAACGCCGGTATTCCCAACCCGGTGGCGGCCCTGCGCAACGGCACCATCGGCTGGACCCTCGCCGGCCAGGCCCTGGAACACGGCCAGCAGCGGCGCTTCACCACACACGCCGGCGCCCACCGCGCACAAGCCCAGGCCGCGGCCCGGGCGGTGGCCGACCGGGCCGACGTGGCGCGCATCGACCTGGCCCAGTGGCGCCGCTGGCAGGCCGAACCCCAGCGCACCAGCTACCTGTTCGATGTGCGCAGCCCGGAAGAATTCGCCGCCGGCCACCTGCCCGGCGCCCGCTCCACCCCAGGTGGCCAATTGGTGCAGGAGACCGACCATTTCGCCAGCGTGCGCGGCGCGCGCCTGGTGCTGGTGGACGACGATGGCGTGCGGGCCAACATGAGCGCTTCATGGCTGGCGCAGATGGGTTGGCAAGTAGCCGTGCTCGACGGCTTGCGGGGCAGCGACTTCAGCGTGCGCGGGGCGTGGCAGGCGCCGTTGCCGGACAGCCCGGCGGTCGAGGAAATCAGCCCGCGGACCCTGGCCGACTGGCTGCGCGAGCCCGGTACCCTGGTGCTGGATGTCACTGCCAGCGCCAACCATGTACAACGCCATATCCCTGGCGCCTGGTGGGTACTGCCCAGCCAGTTGGCCCAGGCCCTGGAGCACCTGCCGCCACCCAAGCGCTTCGTCCTGACCTGTGGCAGCAGCCTGCTGGCGCGCTTCGTCGCACCGCACTTGCAGGCCCTGACCCAACGCCCGGTGTTCGTGCTCAGCGGCGGCACCAGTGCCTGGATCGAAGCCGGGCTGCCCGTGGAGCAAGGCCAGCAGCGCCTGGCCTCGCCACGCATCGATCGCTACCGGCGCCCTTATGAAGGCACCGACAATCCCCGGGAAGCCATGCAAGCCTACCTGGACTGGGAGTTCGGCCTGGTGGCGCAGCTGGGACGCGACGGCACTCACGGCTTCTTCGTGATTTAAACGCTGGAGGCGGCTTGCCGGTACAACTCGGCCAGCCGCTGGCAGGACGGAAAGCACCCGCAGTGTGCTATCAATCGGCCAAGTGACAAATAGCAATAATTCTCGATATCATTCGCGACCTCCTGCCCACCGCGTCGTCAAGAAGGATATCCATGTCTCGCTCCAAGCCCGACTCTGCCTCGGTGGACTCAGTTCGCGGGTTCTATGCCGACATCCTGCATTTCCTGCGCAAGCGCACGGATAACGCCTGCGACGCGGCGGACATGACCCAGGACGTATTCACCCAGTGGCTCGATTACCGTGACCGGGCCCAGGTGGAGCAGCCCCGGGCCTTCCTGTTCCAGATGGCGCGCAACCTGTTGCGTGATCATTGGCGGCACCAGCAGGTGCGCTCCAAGGCGCATCAGCAGGCCCATCCCGAAGACAGCTTCGACAACGAGCCCCTGGCCGACGAACGGCATGAGCCGCTGCCCGCCGCCCAGCGCCTGCAACGCCTGGAACAATTGAAGGAAGTCCTTGCCCAACTCTCGCCGCGCCGCCGCGAAGCCCTTATGCTGCACCGCTTCGAAGGGCTGAGCCAGGCACAGATTGCCCAGCGCATGGGGATTTCCGTCAGCATGGTGGAAAAACACATCGCCTTTGCCCTGCTGCACTGCAAGCAGCACCTACAACGAGAAAACGGCAAGGAGCTGCCTGAATGACCCGCTTTCCCGGCCGCCAAGACGACAGCGACAGCGAACAGATCGATGTCGAGGCCGCCAGTTGGTTCGCCCGTAACCGCAACTCCCCGGACCGCGCCAGCCGCAAGGCCTTCGACGCCTGGATGGCGCATCCGGCCCATGCCCGGGCCTATGCCGAATTCGAAGAGTTGTGGGTGGACCTGGCGCAATTGCAGCAACTGAGCAAGCCGATTGCACTGCCCCGGCGCAGGAACCCGGCCTGGCGTCCGGCCCTGGCGGTGGCCGCGGCCGTGCTGTGCACGGTGCTGGCGGTCAACCTGGGCACGTCCAGGACGCCCTACGTCCAGCAGGTCGCGGCCCAGGAACAGGGGGCACGAGCCTTCAAGCTCCCCGATGGCAGCACCTTGTACGTCAACGCCAATACCCAGGTGCAAATCGACTTCAGCGCACAACAGCGCGATATCTACTTGCAACACGGCCAGTTGTACCTGGAGGTCGCCGCCGACAAGGAACGACCGCTGTGGGTGCACAGCGGCGCGGCCAAGGTACGGGTCGTTGGTACGGCCTTCGATGTGCGGCGTGGCCAACGCCAGCTGGTGGTCAGCGTCGCCCATGGGCAAGTGGCCTTCAGCCCGGACGGGCGCCCCGCCGAACTGTCCTTGCTCGGTGCCCGGCAACAGGCCATCTACGACCTGCAAAAGGGCACCTTGCGCCAGCAGTCCCTGGATCAGGACGACGTGGCGGACTGGCGTAGCGGCCGCCTGGCCTTTCGCAACCGTGACCTGGCCAGCCTGGTGGACGAGTTGAACCTTTACCGGCGCCAGCCAGTGCAGCTGGCCGATGGCCCCCTGGGCGCCTACAAGGTCTCGGGTAACCTGGACGTCAACGATCCGGACGCCCTGATCAAGACCCTGCCCACGCTGATCCCGGTCAAAACCGTGGCCCAGGCCAATGGCCAGTTGAAGATCGAAGCCCGCTGAACCTCAAGCATGAGAATATATTTCATTCGCATATGAGGTTTTTTTTCACTGTCGCGTCTTCCTCCCGTCTGCAATCTGTCCGCAGCGCTTTTCCGGCCTTTAAGCCGATTTGGGGGAAGTCATGTTTCGCGCGCTCTTGCCTGTTCCGTTAGTTCGTACCCGCCCGACCCTGCTGGCCGCCTGCCTGGCGTTGAGCCTGCCGGCCCACGCCGGATCACTCCATTTCCAGTTGCCGGCGCAGCCCCTGGCCGCCTCCCTGAGCCAGGTCGCCCAGCAAGGGAAAATCCAGCTGCTGTTCGACGAGCAACTGCTGCGTAACGCCAAGGCGCCAGCCCTGCAAGGTGACTTCAGCCCGGAAGAGGCGATCCGCCAGCTGCTGCGCAACGGCCAGTTCAGCCTGGTCAAGGTCGACAACACCTATATCGTGCGTCCTGCCGAAACCAGCCAGAGCAGCGGCTCGGCCCTGCAACTGGGGGCCACGAGCGTGATCGGCAACGGCTCGGTGGTGGATTCCTCCAGCGTAGGCCGCTCGACCCTGAACCAGGCGGAGATCGATCGCCACCAGGCCAACAACGTGGTCAGCCTGATCGATACCCTGCCCGGCGTGAGCCTGGGCGGCTCGCTGAAACCGGGTGGCCAGACCATCAATATCTGGGGCCTGGGGGACGCCGAGGATGTGCCGATCACCGTCGACGGCGCCACCAAGAGCGGCTTCGAGCGCTACCAGCAAGGGGTGATCTTCATCGAGCCGGAGCTGATCCGCCGAGTCGAGGTGGAAAAGGGCCCGCACTCGCCCAAGACCGGCAACGGCGGCTTCGGCGGCACCGTGCACACCGAGACCAAGGACGCCCCGGACCTGTTGCAGGACGGGCGCAATGTCGGTGCCATGGTCAAGTACGGCTACAGCAGCAACGACCATCAGCAGGCCTACACCTCTGCGGTCTATGGCCGCACCGACGATCATCGCTTCGATGCCCTGGCCTACTGGACCAAGCGCGATGGCGACGACATGAAGCTGGCCAGCTCAATCCCCGATCCGCGCAACCAGTACCTGGTCAACCCCAAGCGCCAGCCCAATACCGCCCAGGACCTGGACGGCCAGCTGTTCAAGCTCAACATGCAACTGACCGACGAGCAGCGCCTGGGCTTCACCTACAGCAGCTCCGACAGCGATATCTGGGCGCCCTTCTCGGCCAAGAACTACCCGGAGCCGCCAAGCAAGGCCAACATCGACAAGTACGGCTATGACGGCGCCACCAAGCGCTACCTGGCCCAGCGCAACACCCTCGACACTACCTGGCTGGCCAAGTACCAATACACCCCGGTGGACAATCCCTGGGTCGACCTCAAGGTCCAGTATTCCAACTCCAAGACCGACCAGACCGACAAACGCGGCCCGAGCGCCTTCTACCAACCGGTTACCGGCGGGCGCAAGATCACCGTGGGCTACGAGGACAAGATCCTCGAAGTGACCAATGTCAGCCGCTTCAGCACCGGCCCGCTGGACCACGCCCTGACCAATGGCATCCAGATCCGCAAGCACACCCGCGAGGTGGATATGTGGATGCCGGGCAAGACCTATGAAGTGCCCAAGTACAACTACGGCCACTACCAGCCAGGCTTCATGCCCCATGGCAAGGTCGACAACAACGCCTTCTATATCCAGGACGCCATCACCCTGGGCGACTTCACCCTGACCCCGTCCCTGCGCTACGACCATGTGCGCAACCGTGGCGAGGAGAACGATGCGCCGCTGTACAACAGCAGCAACCCCAAGGACGGCCATGACTATGGCGACAAGACCTATACCGGCTGGTCGCCGCGCCTGTCGGCGTTCTGGACGGTGAACCCGCAACTGGCGCTGTTCGCCGACTACAGCAAGACCTGGCGCGCGCCGGTGATCGACGAGCAGTACGAAGTCCAGGCCCCGGGCAGCAGCCGCTCGGCCACCAGCCGCAACCTCGACCCGGAGCGCATCACCGCGCTGCGGGCGGGGACCATCCACAACTTCTCCAAGCTGCTGACCGACAACGACAGCGCGCAGATCCGCACCACGGTGTTCCAGAACAAGATCAGCGACGAGATTCTCAAGGCCACCGGCATCGGCTGCGCCGAGCAGCTGAGCACCGGCAAGAGCATCGCCCAGGTGTGCAAGGAGTCGCCGATGTCGGTCTATCGCAATATCGGCGACCTGACCATCAAGGGCTTCGAGGTCGAGAGCTTCTACGACTCCAACTACCTGTTCGGCTCGCTGTCCTACTCCTGGATCACCGGCAAGCATGAAGGTGCCTACACCAACCCCTGGGGGCCGAACGTCTGGGCCCGGGACATTCCGCCGCGTAAATGGGTGGCGACCCTGGGCCTGAAGATTCCCCAGTGGGATGCCCAGGTGGGCTGGCAGGGCCAATGGGTGCGCCAGACCGACCGGGTGCCCAGCGATCTCTACCCCGGCGGCGTAGCCAGCGCCATGGGCGACTCGTACTGGGACCAGTACAAGAACGACCGCTACAACGTGCACGGGCTGTTCGCCAACTGGAAACCGCAGCAGGCCTACCTCAAGGGCACCGAAGTCCACTTCACCCTGGACAACATGTTCAACCGCGACTACCGCCCGCCGCTCAGTGGCGACAACGCCTACAGCGTGGGGCGCAACGCCAAGATCAGCGTGACCCGGTTCTTCTGAAGGCCTTCGCCTGGCGCAGCACGCTGCGCCAGGCGAAGCACCACCGATGTATTGCAAACCTTTAGCTTCGCCCTCCCACTGGCCCTCCCTGGGCTAGGATCGACCTCCCCCCTGAAAACCGTTGGAGTGCCTTTGGGCGCTTTCAGCCAACGCCCTATTGACCGCGTACGAACACTATCGTACAAACAGGCAAGCATCATGGACAGAGGCTTCAGGAAGGTCAGGCGGGACCTGATCAATGCACTACAGAGCGGTAACTATCTGCATGCCGCACGCGACTCGATCGAGGTCAAGAACCTGCTGGCCACCGGCGAGGTGTCGGCCGGCCAACTGATCGAGGTCATCGTCGCCTGCAAGGGCAGCGACCACCAGTGCAGTGTCCACCACAGCGCCCCAGACCTTGCCGTCCATGTGCTGAGGAAGGCGGGCTGGTACATCAAGTTCTACTTTATCGAGCCAGAGGCGTGGTTCATCAGCGTTCACCGATGAGGACAACCCATGAAACTCTATCTGCAGGGCGACCGGGGCAAGGCACTTTGTGAGCATTGCCAGCAGGTCGTGGGCATTACCTACACCCGGCGCGACGTGCCCTTCAGCGACGGCAACGGCCAGGCCCGGGAGATCCTGGTGGGGGTCTGCGACCTCTGCGCCACGGTGGTGGCCATTCCCCCCCAGTCGACCCCGGCGATCAAGGAAGCGCGCCGCCAGCAACTGACCTCCATCGAGGCGCGGCTGCCGGCGGTCTACCTCGACGTGCTGGACGCCGCGATGCACTCGGTGGCCGAAGACGCCGGGGTGCAGATGCGCAAGCTGTTCTTCAGCTACTACTTCAGCGCCCCCCTTGTACCTGCCCTGGAACAAGTGCACGACGACTTCGCCCAGTACCTGGCCCAACAGGCCGAGGTCCGCCAGATACCTGCCGTGCATGCAATGAAACGCCTGTCGCTGAAGGTGAACCACTATGTGGCCGCGGATCTCGCGCGCCTGCTGCAGGCGACGCGGATGACCCAGACCGAACTGCTGAAATCACTGATCGCGCAGATTCGCCTGGATGTGCTCGAAGGCGGCAACCCGGCGGTGATCGCCGACCTGCGCCAGCTGGCACGCCTGGGGCTGTGACCTTCAGCCTTTGCCCCGACCGGCCACCCGGCCCGCCCGCAGGAAATCCCCCCAGCGCCTTACCAGGTAGTTGTGCTCGTCCATCACCGAGTTCCACACGGCGATATGCCCCATGCGCTGCGGGTAGGAACCGCCATCGCGGGTTTCGCCAATATCGATCAGCGGTTCGCCGTCGCTGCCCGGCAACTCTTCCCGGGCCGGTTTGCCGGCATACCAGTAATCCCATTCGGCGCTGCTCAAGTGATCGCGGGTGCGCGCCGGGTTACCGATGTAGTAGCCCTGGCGAGCCATTACCGCACCGGGCCAGCCCGACAACCACCAGTTGAGGTAGGCATAGGCCGCGTCCAGCACCGCGCCCTTGGCATGGCGCGACAACGACAGGCCACCGAACCAGGCTCGGTAGCCCTCCTTCGGCACCGCCAGGCGGTATTTGACCCCGGCCCGGTGCAGGCGCATCAGGGTTGGCGACCACAGGCTCTGGATATCAATGCACGGCCTGAGCATCAGTTGCGCGGCCTCTTCATCGTCGGACCAGAACGCCGCGAAGTGCCCTTCGCGCTGCTTGCGCACCAGGATCTGCGCCAGCCGGTCGATCTCTTCGATGCTCAGGTTCCCGATGTCCTTGAAGGACTCCAGGCCACAGCCCTGCACCGCCAAGGCGGCATCCAGGGCACCAATCGCCGCATCGCTCTGCAAGGCGATGCGTCCGCTCCAGGCCGGCTCCAGCAGCCAGCCCCAGCTCTCATTGACGCTGGAAAAACCCGCCGGCAGGCGCTCCGGGCGGTAGGCGAAACTGTCGGCGTTGTGGGTCAGCGGCAGCATGCTGATGCGGTCGCTGACCGTGCTGCCCAGGCTACCATCGCGTTGCACATAGAGCCGTTCGCTGGGCACGCTGCCGCTGCCCAGGCGGTCATCCGGCGACAGGCGCCCGCGCTTGGGCAGGTCGTTGATCTCGTGCCACAGGGCAATGCGCCGGGTGTCGATGGGCTGGATTGCCTGGGCCGGCCAGACGAAATCGACGTTGTGAAACCACTGGTCATAGAGGTCGTAACTGTCCGGCTGCATCACCGCGATGCGCTGGGCCTGTTCCACATCGTGCACCTGATACACCAGGCGAATGCCCAGGTCCTGCTCGGCGCGCACCCGCAAGGACTCGAGCAGGGTCACCGAGGTGCCCAGTACCCGCAGGGTAACCGGTTGCGTCGCCGCCATCAGGCACACTCCCCGACGACCGGGGCGAAGCTGCGGGCGAACACCTCGAAGGAGCGGCGCAGTTGTTCAGGCTCAAGCCCGCGCAGAATAAACACCAGCCGCGAGCGATGATCGGCACTGGGCCAACGGGGCAGATGCACGGGAGCGTGCAGGCAATGCTGCACGCCATGAATGACGATGGGAGCCTGGCTGGCGCTGATGTTGAGCAATCCTTTCACCCGTAGAATTCGTTCGCCGTGGCATCTTAGCAGCATCGACAACCAGACCCCGAAGCCCACCCAGTCCAGCGGCTGCTCGAATTCCAGGCAGCACACTTGCGCCTCGCCATGCTGCGGCGCAGCGGCTTTCAGTGGCCGCTGCAACTGCCAGCGAGCCACTTCCCGCTCCGCCGTCGCGCCACGCAGGCCCTCCTCCAGCAACAGCTGATCGCCCCCCTGGATCGCCTGGGTCAGCAGCACTGGTGCCCCGGGATTGAGACGCTGCAAATGCTCGCGCAAGGCTGCCTGGATCGCCTCGTTGACACAGTCGGTCTTGCTCAGCAGCAAGCGATCCGCGGCCGCCACCTGGGCCAGCCACTCCGGATGCAGGCGCTCCTGCAGCGCCGCGTGGCTGGCATCCACCAAGGTGACCAGCAGGCCGATATGTACCCGCCCACGCAACTGCGGATCATTGTTCACCGTGGCCAGGATCGGCGCCGGGTCGGCCAGCCCGGTAGTCTCCAGCAACACCCGGCGAAAGGCCGGGATCTCGCCCCGGCTGCGCCGCGCCAGGAGCCCCAGCAACGCTTCCTTCAGCTCGCCGCGAATCGAGCAGCAGACACAGCCGCTGGGTAGCAGCACGGTGTCCGGCGCCACCTGTTCCACCAGCAGGTGATCGATGCCGACATCGCCGAACTCGTTGATCAGCAACGCCGTGTCCCCCAGGCTCTGGCCCTGCAGCAGACGATTGAGCAAGGTGGTCTTGCCGCTGCCGAGAAACCCGGTGATGACGTTCAAGGGCATACTCATGGCTGTTGCTCCAGGTGCTTGAGGACCACAGGATCAAGAGGATCCAGAGGCCGGCCGAGCATGGACTCGGCCAGGCTCCACAGTTGCTCCAGGCCGCTGGCCAGTTCCTGGCGACCGGTGGCCCCCAACAGCAGATAGGCTGAGCCCTGGAAGTCTTCGACCTTGAGCCGGAACGGCGCCAGAATCCGGTTGATCGCGGCGATTCTGCGCAAGCGCTCGCGGCGCCGGGGCAGCCTGTCCCCCAGCGGATCGCTCCAATGCACGTCTTCGCCCAGCAGCCCGCATAATCCGCACATGCTCAACCCTCCTTCATGGCATGACATCCCCGGAGTTCGGGCCCAGGGTCTGGCCGACAAACAGGTTGCCCCCCGGCTCGCTGGCCAGCAGCACCGCAGTGGGCGCCACTTCATCCGCCAGGCCGAAACGGCCCAGGGGCAGCTCGGCGGCCTTGGCGATTTTCCAGGCGCTGCTGATGCCGGACACCAATGGCGTCTCGATCGGCCCCGGGGCGATGGCGTTGACCAGTACATTGTCCTTGGCCACCTCCAGGGCCAGGGACTTGGTGAAGCCAATGACCCCGGCCTTGGCCGCGGCGTAGTGAGTCAGCTCGGCCCCCCCCTTGATCCCCAGTTGCGAGGCGACGTTGATGATCCGCCCCCAGCGCTGTGCCAGCATATGGGGCAAGGCCCGCTGGCTGGCGACGAAGACGCTGGTGAGATCGACCCGCAGCATGTCGTTCCACATCTCGACGGAGAGCTCGACACAGCGCGCCTGGGTCAACATGCCCGCGTTGTTCACCAGGATATCGATACCGCCGAAATGCTCGACACAGGCATCGACCCCAGCCTGGGCACCTTCGACGCTGCCGACATCGGCCACGCACTCGAAGACTTCGGCCCCCAATTCGCGACAGGCCCGGGCACTCTCGGCCAGGCGTACCGGATCACGGTCGGCCAGCAGCAGGCGGGCGCCGGCCGTAGCGTAAGCCCGGGCGATAGCGGCACCGATACCGCTGCCGGCGCC
>NZ_JBJJLO010000124.1:0-18950 GCF_046230915.1 Pseudomonas sp. KCJK8993 | reverse complement strand
GCGGGCGCCGAGTTCGGCCATCCATTCGCGCAGGGCCGAGACCACGATCTCGCGCCCGATGATCACGGCCGCCGGCAGGGTCAACCACAGGTTGGCGTGTTCCTGCACCAGCAGCACCAAGGCCACCGCCACCATCAGCTTGTCGGCCACTGGGTCGAGGAACGCACCGAACGGCGTGCTCTGCTGCAGGCGTCGCGCCAGGTAGCCGTCCAGCCAATCGGTAGCGGCCGCGAAGGCAAAGACTGAACTGGCTGCCATATAGCTCCAGCTATAAGGCATATAGAACAGCAATATGAAGATCGGGATGAGCAGGACGCGTAGAACGGTGATCAGATTAGGGATATTCATCGGCACAACTGGCTACGAGGTGATTGGGCATTCTACTCGCTGTGCAGGTTTGCATAAATCAACTCTGCGAGCTTTTTACTGATTCCCGGTGCCTTGGCGATCTCGTCGATGCTGGCCCGGGACAATTCCTGCAATCCGCCAAAATGCTTGAGCAGGTCGCGCCGGCGTGTCGGACCGACCCCCGCCACCCCTTCCAGGGTCGAGGTACGTCGCGCCTTGCCGCGACGGGCGCGATGGCCGGTGATGGCAAAGCGGTGGGCTTCGTCGCGGATCTGCTGGATCAGGTGCAGCGCCGGCGAATCCCCCTTGAGGGTGAACTCGTGGGCCGCGTCATTGAGGTATAGCGTTTCGAAACCGGCCTTGCGAGTCGTGCCCTTGGCCACACCAAGCAGGATCAGGTCCGGCACCGCCAGTTCGTTGAGCACATCACGGGCCATGGCCATCTGCCCCTTGCCGCCGTCCACCAGGAGGATGTCCGGCAGCTTGCCCTCGCCGTCCTTGAGCTTGCTGAAGCGTCGGGTCAGGGCCTGGTGCATGGCCGCGTAGTCGTCACCTGCAGTGACGCCCTCGATGTTGTAGCGGCGATAGTCGGACTTCAGCGGCCCCTCGGGCCCGAACACCACGCAGGAGGCGACGGTGGCCTCGCCGCTGGAATGGCTGATGTCGTAGCACTCCAGGCGCTGCGGCGGCTCGTCCAGGCTCAGCACTTCGGCCAGGGCCTCGAAACGCGCGGCCACATGCTGACGGTTGGCCAGGCGCGCGCCCAGGGCCTGTTCGGCATTGGTCACCGCCAGTTGCTGCCAGCGCGCCCGGGTGCCACGCACCCTGTGGCTGATGGTCAGTTCGCGACCGCGCAACTCATCGATGGCGGCGATCAGGGTCGGGAAGTCTTCATGGGTCACATTGACGATCAACTCGGACGGCAGGTCGCGCTCAGGACTGCTGACGAAATATTGTCCCAGGAACGCCAGCATGACTTCCGCCACGTCTTCCTCGATGCCCACCTGGGGGAAGAAGTTCTTGCTGCCCAGCACTCGCCCGCCACGCACGCTGATCAGGTGCACGCAAGCCCCGCCCGGGTTGACGAAAGCCGCCAGCACGTCGACATCGCCGGTACCGCCTTCCATGCTCTGCTGGTCCTGGACCCGACGCAGCAGACCGATCTGATCGCGCAGTTCGGCGGCCTTCTCGAAGTCCAGGGTGCTGGCGGCGGCTTCCATGGCACCGGACAACTCGTCGGTCAGGGCATTGCTGCGCCCCTCGAGGAACATCACTGAATGGCGCACGTCCTCGGCATAGACCTCGGGCTCCACCAGGCCGACGCACGGCCCCTTGCAGCGCTTGATCTGGTATTGCAGGCAAGGCCGCGTACGGTTCTTGTAGTAGCTGTCCTCGCACTGGCGGACCAGGAAGGTCTTCTGCAACAGGCTCAGGCTTTCACGGATGGCGCCGGCGCTGGGATAAGGCCCGAAATACTTGCCCTTCTGCTTCTTCGCCCCGCGATGGATGCTGAAGCGCGGAAAGGCGCCGTCGGAGAGAAAGACATAGGGATAGGACTTGTCGTCGCGCAGGAGGATGTTGTAAGGCGGCCGCCACTCCTTGATCAGGGTCTGCTCCAGCAGCAGCGCCTCGGTCTCGTTGGCGGTGATGGTGGTCTCGATCTGGGCGATACGCGCCACCAGGGCGGCGGTCTTCGGCGCCTGGCCGGTCTTGCGGAAGTAGCTGGACAGGCGGTTCTTCAGGTTCTTGGCTTTACCGACGTAGAGCAGGCGCGCATCGCTGTCGAACATGCGATACACACCGGGGCGGCCACTGCAGGTAGAAAGAAAGGCGCTGGCATCAAACAGGTCGGTCATTTTTCAGAGGCTGGCATCGACCATGCCGTGGCGAACCGCAAGCAGCGTCAACTCCACATCGCTGCTGATCGAGAGTTTCTCGAAAATCCGATAACGGTAGGTGTTCACGGTTTTCGGCGACAGGCACAGCTTGTCGGAGATGATCTGTACCTTCTGGCAACCGACGATCATCAGGGCAATCTGGATTTCCCGTTCCGACAGCGCATCGAATGGCGATTCACTGGAAGGTTGGAACGACTTGAAGACCAACTGCTGGGCGATTTGCGGGCTGATGTAGCGCTGGCCGGCGAAGACCAGCCGAATGGCCTGGACCATTTCGTTGAGCCCCGCGCCCTTGGTCAGGTAACCCGCCGCTCCCGCTTGCAGCAATCGGGTAGGGAATGGATCTTCCTCGCAGACCGTCACGGCCACGACCTTGATGTCCGGATGACTGCGCAGCAACTTGCGCGTGGCTTCAAGCCCACCGATCCCTGGCATCTTGACGTCCATCAGGACTACGTCGGGTTTCAATTCCCGCGCCTTGAGCAGGGATTCCTCTCCCGACTCCGCCTGCCCGACTACTTGCAGGCCATCGATGTCAGCCAGCATTCGTGTAATGCCCGTACGAACGAGATCGTGGTCATCGACTACTAGCACCCTAATCAAGCAGACACCTCGCGAAATGGTCTTTACAGGTTGCCCGACACCTTAGCAAAAAAGCGCCGTACAAACCTAATCACATGCGCTATTAAAAACACATCCGTCGCGATAACAGCGTACGCCCGGCCTGCCTCTACGACAGGCGCGGGCCTCAGGGCTCGGCGGGCTGGGGCTTTTTCCTGGAGCCCTGGCTCTGAGACAACTCGGCCAGGGTGACGCTCAAGCGGCAGATTGCCTCCTGATCGCCTTTGAACAGCGCCCGAAAGCAGTCAAGCACCTTTTCCTCGGTCCGGCTCAACCTGCCGGCCTGGACCGGCGTTCGGCTACCGGTCAGCACATACAGCACATCCACTCCCCTGGCTGCTACCCGCGATAGATAGTCAGCCTTGGGCGCACGATCACCACTTTCGTATTTACCCTGGGCGTTGGCTTCCACCCCGCCGATTTCACCAAAAACTTTTTGCGACAGTCCAAGGCGCTCCCGCTCCTGCCTCAACCGCGAACCGATTCCACTCATTTGGATGTATGATCCCATCAGATACACCCCAAGGGGTGTCATACTCTTCAAGCTTTGAACAAAATTGAACGGTTTTGAACTATGCCCGGTATACGCACTGCCGCACAAGCCAAGGCCTGGCTGGAACACCAAGGAAAATCGGTTCAACAGTTCGCGCGCGAACATGGAGTCGATCCAGCCACCACCTATCAGGTATTGGCCGGCCGCAAGAAAGGCAAGCGAGGGGAAGCCCACAAGGTCGCGGTGCTATTGGGCATGAAGGACGGCATCATCCTCGACGAAGTTCCGGCAGTGGATCCGGCACTGGGCTGACCTATCTGCCCCGACCCTTATTCATTCCTGCCTGGCACAGCGCTGACCGCAGCGGTGGAGCGCTCCATGCGCCAGAAGCAATCATCGGCTCCCACCACCTGTAAACCCATCCGCTCGTACAAGCGTTGTGCCGGGTTGTCCTTGAATACCGTCAAGCGCAACAAGCCCCGACGCTCCTTTCGCGCCATCTCGAACACCTGCTGCAAGGTCCAGCTCCCCGCGCCCTGCCCGCGCCAGGCCGGTAGCACATGCAGCTCTCGGACGTAGAGCGCCCGCTGGTCGCGGCTCAGGCTGACGAAACCCAGCACTTGAGCCCCCTGGCAGATCAGCAGGTTCTCGCGGCCGGCCCAGGCCACGTCGAAGGCCTCATCGAGCCACAGCAGGTCATGACGGATGTAGTAGCGCAGCATGCCGCAGCAGGTCAGCTCCCGGGCGAAGGCCAGGTCGGTCTCCCGGGCAGGGCGCAGTTCGAAGCCGCTCATCGAACCAGCAGCACTTGGGCCTGCCACTGCCCGGCACCGCCTCGAACCAACAGCAACGCCTCACCGATACCGTCCACCGCTGCCAGCAATTCTCCCCCGGGGCCCCAGGCCGTACTGCGCCCGGCGCAGGTCCAGCCGCCACTGGGTCCGCCATGATTGGCCATCAATACCAGCAACCCATGCTTGCCGGCATACCCTTGCAACAGCGTGCTGTCGACGGCATACCCACCCTCGCTGACCAGCACGCCGGCGGCATAGACATCGGCCCCGGCCTGCGCAGCCGCCTGCACATGGCTGGCATGGCTGAAGTCCGCACAAACCGCCAGGGCAACCTGGTGCTCGGCAAATACCAAGGGAGCGCCGCCACTGCCTGCGGCAAAAACGCGCTCCTCTCCGGGATGCAGATGCTGCTTGCTATAGACCGCCAGCGAACCATCGGCCCCCAGCACCAGCGCACCGATCAACACCGGCCCGTCATCGACCAGGCGAATCGGCAACCCCACCACCGTAGTCACCTGCAGCTCCCGAGCCAGGTCGCGCAGGGGGTGCAATACCGGAGAATCCGGAGCCAAGGCCAGCTCGGCCGCCAATTGTGGCTCGTAGCCGGTCAGCGACAACTCGGGAAACACCAGCAACTGCACGCCCTGCTCCGCCGCCAGCCGCATCAAGCGCTGGTGTCCGGCGAGATTGGCCGGCAGGTCGCCAGCAATGGACACCGATTGGGCGGCAGCAAGGGTCAACAAGGTCATGGGCGGTCCTTTTTAGGCAGCGATGGAGATAGCCAGGCAGGCGCCGCGAGTGTCGCACACAATCCCCATTGGACTAACCCATAGTCGCGGGGCCCCCTGCGCCATGGAAATTACTGATTGAATCGCCGCCCCGGCCTCTAGTAAGCTCGCTGCACTTCACGGAGAAACCCCATGCTGCTCCAGACCCTTTCCCTGCATCGCCACACCATCCGCGCCCTGCGCTCGGTTGCGGCTGCCTGGGTCACTGGCAGCGCGGCGGCGAGCTTTTATTTTGGGTATTGGTTTAGCCACTGGCGCGCCTGATACCCAACCGGCGCCCATAAAAACGGGTCGCCCACCAGAGAAATCTCTACCCCCGGTCGGCCTCCCGACCGGGGGTTTTGTTTTTCCGGGACTTGGATTTTCAACCACGATTTTTGCGACACACCGAACTGACCGAGGATTGCACCATGAACTACGCCACCTATTACCGTTACGACATGTTTTCCACCTGGCGATTTAGCAGCCTCCGCTCGGGACAGCCTGCCGCCTCCGATCGGTCACCTACCGGTGGCAATTGCACACTCATGGCCAGTACGGCCAATTGTCGAACACCCCAGTAGGGCCGCGCGCGGGACATCGCCCGCCGCCCGCCCAGGAAGACCGCACATGAATTCGTCCGTATCCGCTCTGTCCCTGTCCGCTCAAGCCAGCGCCAACGAACCCCTGAGCCAGCGCCTGCCCAGCTCCCTGGAACTCAAGCAGCACCTGCCGCTATCCACGGCCCTGAGCCAGCAAGTCGCCACCCATCGCCAAGCCATTCGCGCCATCCTCCAAGGCCAGGACCCACGCCTTCTGGTAGTGGTCGGCCCCTGCTCCATCCACGATCCGCAATCGGCCCTGGAATATGCCGCCAATCTGGCAAGGCTGTCCGCGCAAGTGAGCGACCAAATGCTCCTGGTGATGCGCGCCTACGTGGAAAAACCCCGCACCACCGTCGGCTGGAAAGGCCTGGCCTACGACCCGCACCTGGACGGCAGCGATGACATGGCCGGTGGCCTGGCCCTGTCCCGGGAACTGATGCGCGAGATGTTGCGCCTGGGCCTGCCGATCGCCACGGAGTTGCTGCAACCCATGGCCGCCGGCTACTTCGACGACCTCTTGAGCTGGGTCGCCATCGGCGCGCGCACCACCGAATCGCAGATCCACCGGGAAATGGCCAGTGGCCTGGAGATGCCGGTGGGCTTCAAGAACGGCACCGACGGTGGCGTCGCCATCGCCTGCGACGCCATGCGCTCGGCGGCCCATCCGCACCGCCATTTCGGCGTCGACAGCCAGGGCCATCCGGCGATCATCCAGACCGCGGGCAATCCCGACACCCACCTGGTGCTGCGCGGCGGCCACCGAGGGCCGAACTACGACCGCCAGAGCGTGGCCCAGGTCCAGCGCGACCTGCACAAGCTGAAGATCCCGGCACGGATCATGGTCGATTGCAGCCACGCCAACAGTGGCAAGGACCCGGCCCGCCAGCCGGCAGTGTTCAACGAAGTGCTGGAGCAGCGCCTGCAAGGCGACGCCTCGCTGATGGGGGTGATGCTCGAAAGCCATCTGTTCGAAGGCTGCCAACCGCTGAGCGGCAACCTGCGCTACGGCGTCTCGATCACCGACGGCTGCCTGGGCTGGGACACCACAGAGCACCTGCTGGGCAACACCGCCCAGCGACTGCGGGCACTGGCAGCCAGCGCCTGAGCATCGGCCGTTACCGCCACGCCGGCAGTCGTGGCGGTAACGGCTTGAAGGAACTTTGACAAGAAATGGCCACCTGAATCCGGTAGTCTCTGCACTTTCTTCAAAGGAGCGATTCCCATGGCCAAAGCCACTGCCCGTCACATCCTGGTTGCCAGCGAAGCCAAGTGCAACGAACTCAAAGCCGAAATCGAAGCCGGCGCCGATTTCGCCGACGTAGCGAAGCAGCACTCCACCTGCCCTTCCAGCCGTGACGGCGGCAACCTGGGTTCCTTCGGCCCGGGCCAGATGGTCAAGGAGTTCGATACCGTGGTGTTCAGCGCCCCGATCAACGTGGTCCAGGGCCCGGTGAAGACCCAGTTCGGTTATCACCTGCTGGAAGTCACCAGCCGCCAGGACTGATCGCCCGGCGATCACGCCAGCCCCAACGGCCCGCCACTCGGTGGGCCGTTGCCTTTATGCCCCAAGATGCGCGACAACGGGTGCGGCTGGCCAGTCACGCGCGGCTCGCGTACAAATCGTGGTCATCGATCACCCGGCTTGCAAGGCTGACAATGCGACTGCTTTTCCCTTCCGTACTGCTCACCACCCTGTTGCTGGGCGCCGCCAGTGCCCAGGCCGCTCCCCAGCACGCCATGACCGTCTATGGCGAACCGGCCAAATATTCCCAGGGTTTCAGCCACTTCGACTACGTCGACCCCCAGGCCCCCAAAGGCGGGACCCTGCGCCGCTCGGCCATCGAGATCGGCCGCTTCGACCATGTGCTGCCCTATATCGACAAGGGCATCGGCGTGTCCCAGCTTGATGGCCTGGTGTATGCCCCCCTGGCCCAGCGCTCCCTGGACGAACCCTATACCGTCTACGGCCTGGTGGCCGAGAAGATGGAGCGCGGCGAAGACGGCCTGTGGCTGCGTTTCTACCTCAACCCCAAGGCGCGCTTCGCCGACGACACCCCCATCACTGCCGAAGACGTGCGCTACAGCTACGACCTGCTGATGACCCAGGGCAGCATGCGTTATCGCACCCAGTTCGCCGATGTCAGCGGCGTCACCGTGGAGTCGCCACGGGTGATCCGCTTCGACTTCAAGAACAACGAGAACCGTACCCTGCCCCTGGATATCGCGACCCTGCCGGTGTTCCCCGAACACTGGTGGAAGAGTCGCGACTTCGCCGGCGGTGGCGGCTATGAAGCACCCCTGGGCAGCGGCCCCTACCGCGTGGGCAAAGTGGACTCGGGCAACAGCATCACCTTCATCCGCAACCCCGACTGGTGGGGCAAGGACCTGCCGGTCAGCCGTGGCCTGTACAACTTCGATCATTTCAGCGTCGAGTACTTCGGCGACATCGACGTTGCCCGCCAGGTGCTGCGCGGCGGGGCCTACGACTACAACCGCGAGTTCTCCGCCACCGGCTACTCCATCGGCTACGACAGCCCGGCCCTGAACGACGGGCGCCTGCAGAAGGCCCACCTGGCCCAGGCCGCACCGCAACCGGCCCAGGGCTATGTGTTCAACCTCGACCGCCCGGTGTTCCAGGACCGCCGCACCCGCCAGGCCCTGGCCATGCTCTGGGACTTCGAGTGGAGCAACCGGCAGATGATGCGCAACCTGTACATCCGCCAGCAGAGTTTCTTCTCCAACACCCCGCTGGCGGCTCGCAGCCTGCCGGACGCCGAGGAGCTGAAGATCCTCGAGCCATTGCGCGGGCAGATTCCCGACGAGGTCTTCACCCAGGTGTTCGAAGCGCCGAAGACCGATGGCAGCGGCGTACTGCGCGACAAACAATTGCAGGCCCTGGCCCTGCTGGAACAGGCAGGCTGGAAGCCCGAGGGCGACAAGCTGGTCAATGCCCAGGGCGAGCCCCTGGCGTTCACCTTCCTGATCACCCAGGGCTCCATCGAGCGCCTGTTGCTGCCCTACAAGCGCAACCTGGCCCAGATCGGCATCACCCTGAACATCCGCCGCATCGATTCCGCGCAGTACGTCAACCGGCTGATGGCCCGCGACTACGACATGATCGTCACCGGCTACCCGGTGACCACCTCGCCCGGGCTGGAGCTGTACAACTACTTCGGTTCGGCCGCGGCCAACGACCCGGGCTCGAACAACCTCATGGTGCTCAAGAACCCGGCGGTGGACACCCTGGTCAACGGCCTGGTCAAGGCCACCAGCCAGCCGCAAATGCTGCGCTACGCCCATGCCCTGGACCGGGTGCTGCAATGGAACTACTACTGGATCGCCAACTACTACCCACCCGGCACCTCCACCGTCTGGTGGAACCGTTTCGGCAGGCCCAAGGTGCCGGCCAGCAACGACGAAGCCATTGAAACCTGGTGGGAAGTCAGCCCCACCCCGCTGACCAATGACCAGATGGCCGCCGAACTCGCGCGCCGTGGCCAACCCGGAGGACGCCCCTGATGCCGGCCTACATCCTGCGGCGCTTGCTGCTGATCATCCCGACCCGGCTGATCATCCTTCTGGTGATCTTCGTCATCGTCTAGGCCGCTCCCGGCGGCCCGGTGGGACAGGCCATCGCCCGCTTGCAGGGCATTGGCGGCGGCGGTGTCGGTGGCTCCGCCGACGCCATGAGCAGTGGCGGCTCGCGCGCCAGCCGCGGCCTGGACCCCAAGCTGATCCAGGACATCGAGAAACAGTACGGTTTCGACAAGCCGGCCCATGAACGCCTGTGGCTGATGCTCAAGAACTACGCCCAACTGGACTTCGGCAAGAGCTTCTTTCGTGGTGCCACGGTCACCGACCTGATCCTGGAAAAGATGCCGGTGACCATTTCCCTGGGGCTGTGGGCGACCCTGATCACCTACCTGGTGTCGATCCCCCTGGGGATTCGCAAGGCGGTGCGCCATGGCAGCCACTTCGATGTCTGGAGCAGCACCGCGATCATCATCGGCTACGCCATGCCGGCCTTCCTGTTCGCCATGTTCCTGATCGTGCTGTTCGCCGGTGGCACCTCGCTGAACTGGTTCCCGGTGCGCGGCCTGGTCTCGGACGACTTCGACCAGCTGAGCACCCTGGGCAAGATCGCCGACTACTTCTGGCACCTGGTGCTGCCGGTCAGCTCCCTGGTAATCGGCGGCTTCGCCACCCTGACCATCCTCACCAAGAACAGCTTCCTCAACGAAATCACCCGCCAGTACGTGGTCACCGCCCGGGCCAAGGGCCTCAGCGAACGCCGGGTGCTGTACGGCCATGTGTTTCGCAACGCCATGCTGCTGGTGGTCTCGGGCATTCCCCAAGCCTTCATCAACGTGTTCTTCGCCGGCTCGTTGCTGATCGAGGTGATCTTCTCCCTCGATGGCCTGGGGCGCATGAGCTATGAAGCCGCGGTCTCCCGGGACTATCCGGTGGTGTTCGGCTCGCTGTTCATCTTCACCCTGTTCGGGCTCTTGATAAAACTCATCGGCGACCTGTGCTACACCCTGGTCGACCCGCGCATCGACTTCGCCGCGAGGAACGCCTGATGCTCAAGCTCTCCCCACTGGCGCGTCGGCGCCTGGACCGTTTCAAGCAGAACCGCCGGGGCTGGTGGTCGCTGTGGCTGTTCATCGGCCTGTTCGTCCTGACCCTGGGCGGCGAGCTGATCGCCAACGACAAGCCGCTGGTGCTGAGCTACCAGGGTTCGCTGTACTTCCCGGTGTTCAAGCGCTACACCGAGCAGGAGTTCGGCGGCCAGCTGCCGTTCCAGGCCGACTACCGCAGCGACTACGTGCAGCAGCTGATCCGCAAGGACGGCGGCTGGCTGCTGTTTCCCCCCGTTCCCTTCAGCGAAGACACGCCCAACTACGACCTGACCCGGCCGGCCCCCAGCCCGCCCACGGCGACCAACTGGCTGGGCACCGACGACCAGGCCCGGGACGTCCTCGCGCGGGTGATCTACGGCGCCCGGGTGTCGATCCTGTTCGCCCTGGCCCTGACCGCCATCAGCGCCCTGGTCGGCATTGCCGCCGGCGCACTGCAAGGCTACTACGGCGGCTGGGTCGACCTCTTGGGCCAGCGCCTGCTGGAAGTCTGGTCGGGGCTGCCGGTGCTGTACCTCTTGATCATCCTCTCGGGGTTCGTCGAACCGAACTTCTGGTGGCTGCTGGGGATCATGGCGCTGTTCTCCTGGCTGGCCCTGGTGGACGTGGTCCGCGCCGAATTCCTGCGCGGGCGCAACCTGGAGTACGTCAAGGCCGCCAGGGCCCTGGGCCTGGGCGATCGCAAGGTGATCCTGCGGCACATCCTGCCCAACGCCATGAACGCCACCCTGAGCTACCTGCCGTTCATTCTCACCGGCGCCATCTCGACCCTGACCGCCCTGGACTTCCTCGGTTTCGGCATGCCCGCCGGCAGCGCCTCCCTGGGCGAGTTGATCGGCCAGGGCAAGCAGAACCTGCAGGCGCCATGGCTGGGGCTGACGGCGTTCTTCGCCCTGGCGCTGATCCTCTCGCTGCTGGTGTTCATCGGCGAGGCGCTGCGCGATGCCTTTGATCCACGATCTTGATCCCCGATCTTGAAGCGGACTGTAGAAATGACTGAAAACCTGATCGAAATCCGCCAGCTCAACGTGGCCTTCGGCGGCCGCCCGGCGGTCCGCGACCTGTGCCTGGACATCCGTCCCGGCGAGTGCCTGGCGCTAGTGGGCGAGTCCGGCTCCGGCAAATCGGTGACGGCCCACTCGATCCTGCAACTGCTGCCCCAGACCGGCTGCAGCAGTAGCGGCAGCGTGCGCTACCGCGGCCAGGAGCTGATCGGCGCCGACAGCGCCACCCTGCAAAAGCTGCGGGGCAACCGCATCGCCATGATCTTCCAGGAACCCATGACCTCGCTGAACCCGCTGCACAGCATCGAGAAGCAGATCGGCGAAACCCTGCTGCTGCACCGCGGCCTGGGCGGCAAGGCGGCCCAGGCGCGCATCCTCGAACTGCTGGAGCTGGTGGGCATCCAGAACCCCCGGGAACGGCTCAAGGCCTACCCGCACCAGTTGTCCGGCGGCCAACGCCAACGGGTGATGATCGCCATGGCCCTGGCCTGCGAACCGGAGTTGCTGATCGCCGACGAACCCACCACCGCCCTGGACGTCACCGTGCAGCGCAAGATCCTGCTATTGCTCAAATCCCTGCAGCAACGCCTGGGCATGTCGCTGCTGCTGATCAGCCACGACCTCAACCTGGTGCGGCGCATCGCCCAGCGCGTGTGCGTGATGAAGGCCGGGGAAATCGTCGAGCAGGCCGACTGCGACACCCTGTTCAACGCTCCACGGCACCCCTATAGCTGCGAGCTGCTGCACGCCGAACCCGAGGGCCTGCCACTGTGCCGCGACGCCCGCGACACCGTGCTGGAGGTGGACAACCTCCGCGTCGAGTTCCAGGTCGGCGGCGGCCTGCTGCGCCGCAAGCAGTACCTGCGGGCGGTGGACGGCATCAGCCTGCGCGTGCATCAGGGCAAGACCCTGGGCATCGTCGGCGAATCCGGCTCGGGCAAGTCGACCTTGGGCCAGGCGATCTTGCGGCTGCTGGACTCCCAGGGCGGCATCCGCTTCCAGGGCCAGGCGCTGGACGGCCTCAACCAGAAACAACTGCGGCCCTGGCGCAAGCAGATGCAGGTGGTGTTCCAAGACCCCTTCGGCAGCCTCAGCCCGCGCATGTCGGTGGCGCAGATCATCAGCGAAGGCCTGGAGGTGCATGGCCAGTACGACGCCCGCCAGTGCGAGGAACAGGTAATTCGCGCCCTGGAGGAAGTCGGCCTCGACCCGGACAGCCGCCACCGCTACCCCCACGAGTTCTCCGGCGGCCAGCGCCAGCGCATCGCCATCGCCCGGGCCCTGGTGCTCAAGCCGGCGCTGATCCTGCTGGACGAACCCACTTCGGCCCTGGATCGCACGGTGCAGAAACAAGTGGTGACCCTGTTGCGCCAGCTCCAGGAGAAATACGGCCTGACCTACCTGTTCATCAGCCACGACCTGGCGGTGGTCCGCGCCCTGGCCCACGACATGATCGTGATCAAGGACGGCCAGGTAGTGGAAAGCGGCGCCAGCCACCAGGTATTCGAAGCCCCGCAGCACCCCTACACCCGGGAACTGCTGGCCGCCGCCCAACCGGCCTGACCCGGCTAACCCCTTTGTAGGAGCGAGGCTTGCCCGCGATCCAAGCGCCGCGGTCTTGCAGGTGCACCGCGTAAGGCCTATCGCGGGCAAGCCTCGCTTCTACAGGGTGGGCGTCGGCAGTGATGGTCGCGTGGGCGCGGGGATTCCCTGCATAATCGGCGCCGCCAGCCCCAGGACCCCAGCCCATGAACGACAGCGAAAACCTCAAGGACTACCAGCGCGTGCGCCAACTGGCGATCCGCTCGCTGTTCGAGATCATCGAGCAATCCAGCGAAGGCACGGTGATCGTCGACCGCGACGCCAATATCGTCTGGATGAACGAGCGCTATGCCCGGCGCTTCGGCCTGGAGTCGGCGGCGTTCGCCATCGGCAAGCCCTGCGAGAGCGTGATCCCCGGCAGCCTGTTGCGTGAAGTGGTGCGCACCGGCCGGCCGATCCTGCTGGACATGCAGGACACCCCCAAGGAACCGCTGGTGGTGATGCGCCTGCCGATCCATGACGCCGCGGGCCTGGTGATCGGCGCCATCGGTTTTGCCCTGTACGACGAGTTGCGCAGCCTCTCGCCGATGCTCAAGCGCTACCTGAGCATGCAGGAAGAACTGGCCTCCACCCGCTCGCTGCTGCGGGCCCGGCAGACCAAGTACAACTTCGCCCATTTCATCGGCACCAGCAGCGCCAGCCTGGAGGTCAAGCGCCGGGCCCGGCGCGGCGCCAGCACCGAGTCGCCGGTGTTGCTGCAAGGCGAGACCGGCACCGGCAAGGAACTGCTGGCCCAGGCCATCCACGCCGCCTCGCCACGGGCGCACAAGCCCTTCGTCAGCATCAACAGCGCGGCGATTCCCGAAGCCCTGCTGGAAGCGGAGTTCTTCGGCACCGCCCCCGGCGCCTTCACCGGCGCCGACCGCAAGGGCCGCGCCGGCAAGCTGCAGATCGCCCAGGGCGGCAGCCTGTTCCTCGACGAAATCGGCGACATGCCGCTGCCCCTGCAGAGCAAGCTGCTGCGGGTGCTGCAGGAAAAGGAGTTCGAGCCGGTGGGCTCCAACGAGGTGATCCACAGCGATGTGCGGATCATCGCCGCCACCTCCACCGACCTGGAGGCGGCGATCAAGCGCGGCGAGTTCCGCGCCGACCTGTATTACCGCCTCAATGTGCTGCCGATCCAGGTGCCGGCCCTGCGCGAGCGCCTGGACGACCTGCCGGCGCTGAGCGAAGGCATCCTCGAAGAACTGCGCAGCCAGCACGAACTGACACCCGAGGCCCTGGCGCTGCTGGGCCAGCACGCCTGGCCAGGGAACATCCGCGAACTGCGCAACGTACTGGAACGGGCCGCCCTGCTCAGCGACGACCTGCTGCTCGGCGCCGGGGATATCCGCGCGGCCATCGGCAACTTCAGTCCGCTGCCGCGCAGCGAAGTACCCATGTCCAGCACAGCGCAGCAACCAGAAACCTTCGCCCAGGCCCGGGCACGTTTCGACCGGCAATTGATCAGTTCCACCCTGGGCCAATGCGCTGGCAAGGTGGACGAAGCGGCCCGGCGCCTCGGCCTGGGTCGCTCGACCCTGTACAAGAAAATGGCCGCACTGGGCATCGAAGAGTCTCTATAAAGAGACATTCATCTCCATTTGGAGAAAGAACCACTACCTTGCGCTGATCGCCGGCAATCGAGCGTCGACTGGCCGCTCCTACAGAAGCATGCGTGGCTCCTGTAGGAGCGAGGTTTGCCCGCGAAAACGCCCCAATAATCGGCAAAAGTCTCAAAACAGAGACAAAATTCCCTACCACCCCCTAAGAAACATAAAAAATCCATATATTTCAATAAGTTATGAAAATGGCACAAAACTCGCTATAGCCCTCTCCACACGCAGTACCCACAACAAGAACAATCCTGGAGAGACACACCATGAGTGTGATCATTGCCCTGGCAGCCCTGGCGCTGCTGATGCTGGCCGCCTACCGAGGCTACAGCGTCATCCTGTTTGCCCCCATCGCCGCCCTCGGCGCCGTCCTGCTCACCGACCCGTCCGCCGTGGCCCCGGCCTTCACCGGGGTGTTCATGGAAAAGATGGTGGGTTTCATCAAGCTGTACTTCCCGGTGTTCCTGCTGGGCGCGGTGTTCGGCAAGCTGATCGAGTTGTCCGGGTTCTCCCGCTCCATCGTCGCCGCCGCCATCCGCCTGCTGGGCACCCGCCAGGCGATGCTGGTGATCGTGCTGGTCTGCGCCCTCTTGACCTACGGCGGCGTGTCGTTGTTCGTGGTGGTGTTCGCGGTCTACCCGTTCGCCGCCGAAATGTTCCGCCAGAGCGACATTCCCAAGCGCCTGATCCCGGCGACCATCGCCCTGGGCGCGTTCTCCTTCACCATGGACGCCCTGCCCGGCACCCCGCAGATCCAGAACATCATCCCCAGCACCTTCTTCAACACCACCGCCTGGGCCGCGCCCTGGCTGGGGCTGATCGGCACCCTGTTCGTGTTCTGCGCCGGCATGCTGTTCCTCCAGCGCCAGCGCAGCAAGGCGCAAAAGGCCGGCGAAGGCTACGGCAGCGACCTGCGCAACGAGCCGGAAACCGCCGCCGACCTCAAGCTGCCCAACCCCTGGGTAGCCCTGTCGCCGCTGCTGCTGGTGGGGGTCATGAACCTGCTGTTCACCCACTGGATCCCGCAGTGGTATGGCAAGACCCACAGCCTGGCCCTGCCGGGCATGGCGGCGCCGGTGACCACCGAGATCGCCAAGCTCACCGCCATCTGGGCGGTGCAGGCCGCCTTGCTGGTGGGCATCCTGATGGTGCTGGCATGTGGCTTCGGCGCCATTCGCAGCAAGCTCGCCGAAGGCAGCAAGAGCGCGGTCGGCGGCGCCTTGCTGGCGGCCATGAACACCGCCTCGGAGTATGGCTTCGGCGCGGTGATCGCCTCCCTCCCGGGGTTCCTGGTGTTGGCCGACTGGCTCAAGGGCATCCCCAACCCGCTGGTCAACGAGGCCATCACCGTGACCCTGCTGGCCGGCATCACCGGCTCTGCCTCGGGCGGCATGAGCATCGCCCTGGCGGCCATGTCCGAGACCTTCATCAGCGCCGCCCACGCCGCCAACATTCCCCTGGACGTGCTGCACCGGGTGGCCGCCATGGCCAGCGGCGGCATGGACACCCTGCCCCACAACGGCGCGGTGATCACCCTGCTGGCGGTCACCGGGTTGACCCACCGCGAGGCCTACAAGGACATTTTCTGCATTACCCTGATCAAGACCCTGGCGGTCTTCGTCGTCATCGCCACTTTCTACGCCACTGGCATCGTGTGAGGTATTCATGACCACTCTTTCTGGCAAGACCGCCCTGGTCACCGGCTCCACCAGCGGTATCGGCCTGGGGATCGCCCAGGTCCTGGCCCGGGCCGGGGCCAACCTGATCCTCAATGGCTTCGGCGACGCCTCCCAAGCCATCTCCGAGGTCCGGCAGCACGGCGTCAAGGTTGGCCATCATCCGGCGGACGTCAGCGACCCGGCGCAGATCGCCGAGATGTTCGCCTATGCCGAACGCGAATTCGGTGGCGTCGACATCCTGGTGAACAACGCCGGCATCCAGCACGTGGCCACCGTCGAGGCGTTCCCGGTGGAACGCTGGGACGCGATCATCGCCATCAACCTGTCGGCGGTGTTCCACAGCACCCGCCTGGGGCTGGCGGGCATGCGCGCCAAGGGTTGGGGGCGGATCGTCAACGTCGCCTCGGTGCATGGCCAGGTGGGTTCGGTGGGCAAGGCCGCCTATGTCGCGGCCAAGCATGGGGTGATCGGCCTGACCAAGGTGGTGGGCCTGGAGACCGCCACCAGCAACGTCACCTGCAACGCCATCTGCCCGGGCTGGGTGCTGACCCCGCTGGTGCAGAAGCAGATCGACGACCGCGCGGCCAGCGGCATCGATCCGCAACAGGCGCGCCATGACCTGCTGGCGGAAAAACAACCCTCCCTGGAGTTCGTCACCCCGGCGCAGCTGGGCGAGCTGGTGCTATTTTTGTGCAGTGATGCCGGAGCCCAGGTCCGCGGCGCGGCCTGGAACATCGATGGCGGCTGGCTGGCGCAATAACGGTAGCGGCAAGCTGTAAGCGGTGAGCCGCAAGCAACAGCAGATCAGAAGAACAACAAGAGAGCCCTTGCATGTCCGACATACTCTGGCAACCCAGCGCCGAGCGCATCGGCAAGACGCGCATCGACGCCTTCCGCCGCTTCATCAACCAGCGCCACGGCCTGGACATCGGCGACTACCCCGGCCTGCACCAGTGGAGCATCGACCAGCGCGAAGCCTTCTGGCAGGCCATCGTCGACTTCTTCGAGGTCAGCTTCCACCAAGGCGCCGAGTGCGTATTGCGCGAAGGGCCGCAGATGCCCAGCGCCCAGTGGTTTCCCGGGGCCACCCTGAACTTCGCCGAACACCTGCTCAAGCGCCGCGACGACAGTGTGGCGGTGGTGGCGATCGCCGAAGACGGCCAGCGCCAGCAACTGACCTATGCCGAGCTGGCGGCCCAGGTCGCCGGCCTGCAAGCCAGCCTGCGGGCCATCGGGGTCGGCCTGGGCGACCGGGTGGCGGCCTGCATGCCCAATACCTGGCAGACCCTGGTGGGCATGCTCGCCACCACCAGCCTGGGCGCGGTGTGGTCCAGTTGCTCGCCGGACTTCGGCACCCAGGGCGTGATCGACCGTTTCGGCCAGATCGAGCCCAAGGTGCTGATCACCTGTGCCGGCTACCGCTACGCCGGCAAGGAGGTGGACCAGGGTGAAAAGATCGACCAGATCCTCCAGCGCCTGCCCTCCCTGGAGCAACTGCTGATCGTGCCCGGCACCCGCCCCCAGGCCCGTGCCGAGGACTACCGGACCCAGGCCCGGGTCAGCCTGTGGCAGGACTTCTACCGGAGCGGCGGCGACCCCGTGTTCGTCGCGGTGCCCTTCGCCCACCCGCTGTACATCCTCTACTCCAGCGGCACCACCGGGGTGCCCAAGTGCATCGTCCACGGCACCGGCGGGGTGCTGTTGCAGCACCTCAAGGAGCACGGCCTGCACGCCGATCTCGGCCCCGGCCAGCGGCTGTTCTACTACACCACCTGCGGCTGGATGATGTGGAACTGGCTGGTCTCGACCCTGGCCACCGGCGCCAGCCTGGTGCTCTACGACGGCTCGCCGTTCCACCCCCATAACGAGCGTTTGGTGGACCTGATCGACAGCGAGGCGATCGATGCCTTCGGCACCAGCCCCAAGTACCTGGCCGCCCTGGAGAAAGCCGGCAGCCGGCCACGCCTGAGCCATCGCCTGGACAGCCTCAAGACCCTGCTGTGCACCGGCTCGCCGCTGTCGCCCCAGAGCTACGACTACGTATATCGAGAGATCAAGGCCGACCTGTGCCTGGCCTCGATGTCCGGCGGCACCGATATCGTCGCCTGCTTCGTCGCCGGCAACCCGGTGCAGCCGGTACGCCGTGGCGAAATGCAGGGCAAGGGCCTGGGCATGGCCATCGAAGTCTGGAACGACCAGGGCCAGCCGGTGCTCGGCGAGAAAGGCGAACTGGTCTGCACCCGGCACTTTCCGAGCATTCCGGTGGGGTTGTGGAACGACCCGGACCAGAGCCGGCTGCGCGACTCTTACTTCAAGCTGTTTCCCGGGGTCTGGGCCCAGGGCGACTACGCCGAGCAACTGGCCGATGGCGGCTGGCTGATCCATGGTCGTTCCGACGCGGTGCTCAACCCCGGCGGCGTGCGCATCGGCACCGCGGAGATCTACCGCCAGGTGGAGAAGCTCGAGCAAGTGGTGGAGAGCCTGGCCATCGGCCAGAGCTGGGAGCAGGACGTGCGGGTGGTGCTGTTCGTGCGCCTGCAGGAGGGCGTGGCGCTGGACGACGCCCTGCGCGAGCGCATCCGCCAGGTGATCCGCAGCAACACCACGCCACGCCACGTGCCGGCCAGGATCCTTGCGGTGACCGACATCCCCCGGACCATCAGCGGCAAGATCGTCGAGCTCGCGGTGCGCAACGTGGTCCACGGCCTGCCGGTGAAGAACACCGACGCCCTGGCCAACCCCGAGGCCCTGGAACAGTTCCGCGACCGCGAGGAACTGCGCAGCTGATCCACCGCGCCGACCGCTCCTGCGGCCGCTGCGCGCCCGTACGCAGCCTCGCAGGCTCGGCAGCGGCTACCAAACGCACCCAGCTGGTACGTCCGCCCTTGGCGTAACCGCTGGCCCCAG
>NZ_JBJJLO010000123.1:0-19291 GCF_046230915.1 Pseudomonas sp. KCJK8993 | reverse complement strand
CATCGTCAATTCGGCGTCGGTGGCGGGCCTGGGGGCGGCGCCGAAGATGAGCATCTACGCCGCTTCCAAGCATGCGGTGATCGGCCTGACCAAGTCGGCGGCCATCGAGTACGCCAAGAAGAAGATCCGGGTCAACGCGGTGTGCCCGGCGGTGATCGACACCGACATGTTCCGCCGGGCCTACGAGGCAGACCCGAAGAAGGCCGAGTTCGCCGCGGCCATGCACCCGGTGGGACGCATCGGCAAGGTCGAGGAAATCGCCAGCGCCGTGCTCTACCTGTGCAGCGATGGCGCCGCCTTCACCACCGGCCATGCACTGGCCGTCGACGGTGGTGCCACGGCCATCTGAGCGATATCGCCGCCCTGGCGACCCAGGCGCCGGGGTGATGATGGAATCGACCTCCAGCGTTCTGAAAACGACCTCTAGCCTGGTTTTTGCCACTATTGCGACACCAGAGGCTTGTGTGTCGGTGCACGCCGTTGCCACCCTTCGAAAAAAAACCATGGCCTTGCAGCCATTGGGGACTTGAGGGGAGTTCGCAGCATGACGACGGCCGCAAGTGGACGCTTTGCCAACCTGGGCATGGCCAAGAAACTGGGGGTGGGCTTCGCCCTGGTGTTGCTGTTGACGGCCCTGGTGGCCGGCATCGGCCTCTGGTCCCTGCAAACCGTCAGCCAGCGCTTCGAGGGCCTCAAGCGCATGTCGCAGCTCAACAGTGGCGTGCTCAAGGTCCGGCTGCTGGAGCAGGGTTATGCGCTGCAGGGTGACAACCAGGGCGCCGATAGCCTGCGCGAGAACCTGGATGCGCTGCTGGGCCTGGCCCGCCAACTCCAAGAGCAGGGCAATCCGGCGGCCATGGGCCAGGTCGACGGGATGCTGGCGGACTATCGCCAGGCTTTCGATGGATTCGTCGAGCTGACCCAGGCCAAGGACCTGGCGCTGGAGATGGCCAGTTGGTCGGTATCCAGCGTGGCCAACAACCTCGACGTGCTGCAGGCCGGCCTGGCCGACGACGGCGCCTATGGCCTCAAAGAGTCCCAGGGCAAGGAGGGCGCCGAGTTCATCGAGCAGGCCAACCAGATCAGCCAGGTCTCGCGCTTGATGTTGCAAGCCATGAACGAGGCCCGGGTGCGCCTGGACCAGAACCGCAAGGGCAGTGACCAGGAGGCGGCCGGGCAGGGCAAGATCGAACAGGCCGAGCAGGCCCTGGCCCTGGTGGAACAGCTGAAGGCCAGCGTCAAGGATGCCGGTTACCAGACGGTCCTCAACGAGGTCTCGGGGCACATCGGCAACTTCAGCGAGAAACTCAACGAGTACACCGACCTGCTGGCTCAGGAAAAGCAGGTCTACCAGCGGTTGCACGAGCGTGCCGCCCAGGTGATGCAGCAGGTCGACCAGGCCTATGCCGCCCAGGACCAGGCGATGCAGGAGGAGCTGGCGAAGAACTCGTTGCTGATCCTCGGGTCCTCGGCCCTGGCGCTATTGGCCGGGTTGCTGGCGGCGCTGGGCATCACCCGGCTGATCGTCCGACCGCTGCGCAGCGTGATGCAGGTGGCCCAGCAGATTGCCGCCGGTGACCTTCGCGCCACGGTGAGCGTGACCCGGCGCGACGAGATTGGCCAGTTGATGCAAGCCATGCAGCAGATGGGCAGCGGCTTGAGCGGTATCGTCAGCGGCCTGCAATCCGGGATCGAGCGCCTGGCCAGCTCGGCACAATCGCTGTCGGCGGTGACTGAGCAGACCAACCTGGAAGTCAGCACCCAGAAAGAAGAGACCGAGCAGGTGGCCACCGCCATGAACCAGATGACCGCCACGGTTCACGATGTGGCGCGCAATGCCGAGGAGGCGGCCCTGGCAGCCCAGGCGGCGGACGACAAGGTCGAGAGCGGCCAGCGGGTGGTGCGCCAGAGCATGCAGCGGATCGAGCAACTGGCCGACTCCGCGAACCAGGCCAGCAGCGGCATCCAGAGCCTGAGCGCGGAAATCGACAACATCGGCAGCGTGCTGGATGTGATCAAGAGCGTGGCCGAGCAGACCAACCTGCTGGCCCTGAATGCCGCCATCGAGGCGGCCAGGGCCGGTGAGCAGGGACGTGGGTTCGCGGTGGTGGCCGACGAAGTCCGGGCGCTGGCCAAGCGTACCCAGCAGTCCACCGAGGAAATCGCCCGCCTGGTGGCGACCCTGCACGCCGCGGCCGATGCGTCGGTGCGACAGATCCAGGGCAGTGGGGAATTGGTCAAGCAGGCGGTCAGCGATGCGTTGCAGACCGAGAGCGCCCTGGGCAGCATCGCCGCGGCGGTGTCCCTGATCCAGCAGATGAACCAGCAGATCGCCGCGGCGGCCGAGCAGCAGAGTTCGGTGGCCGAAGAGATCAACCGCAGCGTGACCAGCATCCGCGCCAGTGCCGATCAGTCTTCGCAGGCGATGCAGGGTAATGCGGCCTCGAGCATCGAGCTGGCGCAATTGGGGAGCGAGTTGAAATCCATGGTGGGGCATTTCCGCCTGTAGCGGCGGGGAGGGCGGTGTCGCGCTACGCAGGTGCCCGGCACGGGGCCGGGCACCTGCGGTCGATCAATCGTAGATGACCTTTTTCTTCCAGTCGGCGTCGGCTTCCACTTCCTTGAGACCCTGGGTCAACTCGTTGACCTCATCCTCGGCTGGCTCCAGGGTCGACAGCACCATGGCGTTGGCGCGGGCCAGGAGCTTGTCCAGATACTCCAGCTGCTCGCTGTAGGCTTTGGGCTCCGGCTGCTTGCGCAGGTACTGCACGCCGCGTTCGAAGGCCAGGCGGGCCTGGCCTGGCTGGTTCTGCTGCAATGCGTATTGCCCCAGGTTGTTGAAGAACTCGATGTGCAGCAGGACCAGGATATGGCGGATCTCCTTGATCCAGCGCTTGGCTTCGTTGGGCTGCAGGAAACCGTCGTGGGCGGCGCGGGTCACCTGGCCATGCATGGCCTCCAGCAGAAAGCGCACGTCCTTGGCCTTGGCTTCGGTCTGGATCGGCGAGGGCGGGTTGTTCACTGGAATCGACTCGCCCTGGCCCACCAGGGTATTGAGCTCGGCCAGGCGGGCCTTGAGCTTGGTGTCGGATTTGTCGAGGTTGAGCATGCGCTGCACGACGTTGAGTTCCAGGCGAGTCAGCAGCAGCTTGAGGCCCGGCGACATGAACTGGCCGGGGAAGGTTTCGGTGATTTCGCCGCAGCGGCGCAGGCGGTCATTGAGTTCGACCTTGGTGCGGGCCTTTTCCAGTTTGTTGTTTTCCACCACATGGTTCATGTAGCCAATGGCGATCAATAGTGCGATCCCGGCTAATACCAGCAGGGTGATCATGAGTGGTGTCACCGTTAAAACCTCGTTATAGGATTTCGCGTGCGAGTGTAGTGGCTTGGCATTTGGGCGCATAGCGCCGCTCGACGAGCCGGGACGGATTGTGCATGTGCCTTCTGTCTTCTATTAGGCATAGCAGAGCAGGGCCGGAGGTGGCCGCTGGGTTCAAATTGATATCACCGGCTGCGAGGACTATAACGCCTTGGCGGATGACAGAATATAGGCGTCAAAGCCCAGACGGCAGAAAAGCCCGTAGGGACCTGAAAACAGCCTCGAAGTCATTGATTTAAATAAAGTTATATCTGGGGGTTGACGACCTTCCAAAGCATCCATAGAATGCGCGCCACTTTCAGCGGAAAGCAAAGCGCGAAACGCTGAAGGGAGTGAATGTTGTAGCGTGTCCCCTTCGTCTAGTGGCCTAGGACACCGCCCTTTCACGGCGGTAACAGGGGTTCGAGTCCCCTAGGGGACGCCAATGCGGGAATAGCTCAGTTGGTAGAGCACGACCTTGCCAAGGTCGGGGTCGCGAGTTCGAGTCTCGTTTCCCGCTCCAGTTTTAAACGGTCTGGCCTTCGGGCGGGGCTGAGTGAAACCAGAGTCCAGGTCTTCGGATAGGGTTCTGGAATCCGAAACACACAACATGTGTTCCGGGTAGCGTGTCCCCTTCGTCTAGTGGCCTAGGACACCGCCCTTTCACGGCGGTAACAGGGGTTCGAGTCCCCTAGGGGACGCCATTTGCGGGAATAGCTCAGTTGGTAGAGCACGACCTTGCCAAGGTCGGGGTCGCGAGTTCGAGTCTCGTTTCCCGCTCCAGTTTTAAGCGGTCTGGCCTTCGGGCGAGGCTGAGTGAAACCAGAGTCCAGGTCTTCGGATAGGGTTCTGGAATCCGAAACACACAACATGTGTTCCGGGTAGCGTGTCCCCTTCGTCTAGTGGCCTAGGACACCGCCCTTTCACGGCGGTAACAGGGGTTCGAGTCCCCTAGGGGACGCCATTTGCGGGAATAGCTCAGTTGGTAGAGCACGACCTTGCCAAGGTCGGGGTCGCGAGTTCGAGTCTCGTTTCCCGCTCCAAATTCACAAGAACGCCGCTCATTCGAGCGGCGTTCTTGTTTGCGCGTCATAAAAGCCTCGCCACCACGTTGGTTTATCGCGTGCCCTAGTCCGGGGCTCCAGCGGCCTGCAGCCATGCCGGAAAATGATATTTGATTGATCGAATATGGTATTGAACCCAATGGCGCCGCGACCTGGTTTCTCCATCGAAACCAGCTTGCCCTTGATTATAAAAATAAAGGTACGCGTCGATGCCCCCCGGAGCGCCCTCGGCCATCACCGCCGAAAGTCGTGGCGGCAACCTGACCGACAGCATCATCATCCTTGGGGCCTTCCCTCCTGTTCAACCAGGTCAACCAACCCTTCGCCAGCGAACGTACGTCGCTCATCCACGCCATGGAGCAGCCTGCCGGGCCCTGAATGACGCTTGGGCTAGCCTGCTGTGATCTCAGGTTGCCGGGAGCAGAGGTAGGAACATGGTGCGCTTGATCGCCACGCAGGAAACCAATCGGATCGCCGCCAACTTCCTGTGCCATTTGGGTCGCTGCCTGCGGGACTTTGCCCCGGCGTTCGACTGGCCGGCGGCGCTGCACCTGAACGGCACCAGGCAAGTGCGCGACGGGCGGGTCGAGGTGATCCTCGATTCGCCCCTGCGCCCGAGCAATAGCCAGGGCTTGCAGGAGGAATGGCTGGCCTCCACCTGGCACTGGATCTGCCAGCGCCTGCCCGCAGTCAGCGGCAGTCGGGAGCTGCGCCTTGAACTGGATTACCCGGCGCCGGCCTACAAGGCGCTCTATGGCGAGATCTTTCCTGGGCGGATCGAGTTTTCCCGGCCCTGCACCCGATTGTCGTTTCCCGAAGCCTGGTACGAATTGCCGTTTCCGGCGGCCAACCCCTCTATGTCGCGCCTGTGTCATGAACAATGCCTGCTGGTCATGGCCCAGCTCGATGGCAACAAGAGCGATCTGATCGATGAGGTGCGGCGCCGCTTGCTGATGAATCCCCAGCGCGAGTTTGCCAGCCTCGAGGCCATGGCCGAACGGTTCAGGGTGACCCCGGTGACTTTCTACCGGCACCTGGCCAGGGCCGGGGTCAATTACCGCACGGTGGCCCTCGAGGTGCGCATGGGGCTGGCCAGGGAGTACCTGGAGAAGACTCGTATTCCCTTGCGGAAAGTTAGTTACACCCTGGGTTATGACTATCCGCCGAACTTCTACCGAGCGTTCAAGAAGTGGTTCGGCATGACCGCCCAGGAGTGTCGTTTCGGCCTGGAACAAGTCGCTCGTTGATCAACTGGCGGGTTGCCGCCTAATGATATTCGAATGCCGGGAGATGATATTGAGGGCACGTTGGGGTTGATGGATCTTGTTCGCTCGATATCCCTGGCGAAGGTGTCCACATGAGCCGCGACAAGAACAACAACTTCAAGTCGAGCCACACCGGGCATGGCACCGCAAAATCCGACACGGTATTCATCAACGGCAGTATCTACACCGTCGATGAACGACAACCCTGGGCCGAGGCGGTGGCGATAAAGGACGGGGTCTTCGTCGCGGTAGGCAGCAATGCCCAGATCCAGGCGCATGTCGATGAACACACCCCCGATGCATGCCCTGGTCCGCGCCTATGGCGAAGGCGTGTGGTACCAGACCGCGAGCGGGGTGGTCGGGACCCAGTACGTGCACGTCTGCGAACATCGCCTCGATGCCCTCAAGACCCTGGATCATGCCGGTGACTTGACCTTGCGGGTGGAGGCGGCGATCAGTTGGCAAGACGATATCTTCCCGGTCAGGCGGCGTTGGGAGTTGCTCGCCGGCGAGCGGCAC
The DNA here is from genome assembly GCF_046230915.1 of Pseudomonas sp. KCJK8993. Lineage (NCBI taxonomy): Bacteria > Pseudomonadati > Pseudomonadota > Gammaproteobacteria > Pseudomonadales > Pseudomonadaceae > Pseudomonas > Pseudomonas sp. KCJK8993. Next base: position 13,085 of record NZ_JBJJLO010000123.1, on the reverse strand, counting down.
TTCTATCGCAGTGCCCGCTTGAATGCCGGCGCGGTGAAGTTCCACTTCGACGGCACCCACGAGACCCAGACCTCGTATTTCGCCACGCCCTACAGCGGCGCCGGGCAGTGGCGCGGCAGCCTGAACCTGACCCCGGAGCACATCACCGACCTGGTGGTGGACCTGGACCGCCAGGGCATCCGCGTGATCGTCCACTGCACCGGCGATGCGGCGTCGGATATTTGCCTCGACGCGGTGGCCGAGGCCCGGGCGGCTCAGAGCGAGAGCAGCAAGCGCCCGGCGAGCAGCAGCAAGATCAGGCCCATGCCGCGTTCGAACCAGTGACCCAGGCGCATGAACAGCGAGCGCACCCGGGCGCTGGAAAAGAACAGCGCGACGATGACGAACCACACGCCGTTCACCAGGCACATCCAGGCGCCATACAGGGCCTGGATGCTCAGTGGCGTGCTGGCGCTGACCAGGGTGGTGAAGATTGCCAGGAAAAACAGGGTCGCCTTGGGATTGGTCGCGTTGGTCAGGAAGCCGGTGACGAAGGCCCGGGCCGCCGTCGGTTGCGGCTCCTGGTCGGGCGAGTCGCCGGGCAGGGCGGACTTGGCCTTGCTGCGCAGCAGGCTGAGGCCCAGGTACAGGATATAGGCGGCACCCAGTAGCTTGGCGGCGTTCAGCAACCAGGGCGTGGCATGCATCAGGGCGCCGACCCCCAACAAGGTATAGAGCACGTGGACCGAGATGCCGGCGCCGATCCCCAGGGCGGTACAAGTGCCGATCATGCGGCCGAAGCGCACGCTCTGGCGGATGGTGACGGCGAAGTCCGGCCCGGGGGCGAGCACGGCGAGAAAGTGAACCACTGCCAGGGCGGCGAATTCACCGAGATAGGTGGACAGCATGGAAGCTCCGTGAGACAGGTTGAAGGGGCGAGGGGTCAGGCCAGGTCGTAGCTGACCGAGAGCACGCCCTTTTTTTCCGTTACCGATTCAATGCGTACCTGGCCCAGTTCCCGCAGTCGTTGTACATGGGTGCCTCCGCAGCCAAAGGCCGGCAACGGGCCGAAGCCGACCTGGCGCATGCCGTCCTGCAGCTCGATGCGGCGCTGCAAGTCCGCGCTTATCCATTGCTCGATGGCGCTGTGCACCAGGTCGGCATCGATGGCCTGTGCTACCGGCCCCGGCTTGAACGACACCCGGCCTTCGCCCGGCCAGTGGTGGGCCTTGACCGGTATCCAGCCCTGGCTCTGGCCGAAGTGGCCGATCAGGTGCCCGGCCGAGTGCATGCGGCTGTTGAACAGGCGTGGGTCCGGGTCCACCCGGGCGATAAAAGAACCGGGCTCCAGGGGCTGGGACAGCTGGTGCAGGATCCGTTCGCCCTCCTGCAGCACCCGCAATACCCGGGCCTCGCCAATCCAGCCGGTGTCGCTGGGTTGGCCGCCGCCCTGGGGATGGAACGGCGTGGCGTCGAGGGTGGCGATGAACGAGTCGTCCACCTTGGTGCAATCCAGGGCTTGCACCGGGGCATTCAATTCATCGTCTTGGAAATACAGGCGCAGCGTCATGGTCGAGACCTTGCAAGTGAGTGTTTTTTTATTATGTGGCGGCCTCGATTGCGTGATAATCCGTTCGAAACTCAATGGACTATTGCGTCATGAGCATAAATCTATCCCTGCCTTTGCTGGCCGAAATGGCCATTTTCGTCCGCGTGGTGGAGACCGGCAGCTTCTCCGAGGCCGCGCGCCAGCTGGGCTCTTCGCCTTCGGCGGTGAGTCGCAGCGTTTCGCGCCTGGAGAAGGCCCTGGCCACCCGTTTGCTGCAGCGCACCACCCGCAAGCTGCGCTTGAGCGACGGTGGCGAGGAAGTGTTCAAGCGCTGCCGCGAGATGGTCAGCGCGGCGCGTTCGGTGATGGAGATCAGCGGCCAATTCACCCACGAGGCCGAGGGCGTGGTGCGGGTCAGCGTGCCCAAGGCGGTGGGGCGTTTCGTGGTGCACCCGCACATGCCCGAGTTCCTGCGGCGTTATCCGAAGGTGGATGTGGAGTTGCTGCACGAAGACCGGGACGTCGACCTGATCGACGATCATGTCGACCTGGCGATCCGCATCACCGACCGGCCGCCGCCCGGGTTGATCGGCCGCCAGTTGCTGCGCATCGACCATCTGTTGTGTGCCACGCCGCAGTACTTGGCGGAGCACGGCACGCCGGGCCATCCCCAGGACCTGCGCCAGCACAGTTGCATCTACCTGGGCGAGACGCCCAGCGACGCGCGCTGGAAGTTCACCCAGGGCAGCAAGGCGGCCACCGTGGCGGTGCGTGGGCGCTACGCCGCCAACCACACCGGCGTACGCCTGGATGCGGTGCTGCAACACCTGGGCATCGGCAGCCTGCCGTACTTCACTGCGCGCCATGCCCTGGAGCAGGGCTTGATCGTGCAGGTACTGCCGGAGTGGACCTTCCTGGCCTCCTACCACGGCGGCGCCTGGCTGCTGCACTCGCCGACCCGCTACCTGCCGCCCAAGTTGCGGGTGTTCATCGATTACCTGGTGGAGTGCCTGGCCAAGGAGCCAACCTTGGGCCGGCCGGGCAGGGCACCCTAGTCGCCGGCAAACCGCGCCCATGAAAAAGGCCCGCCGGTGCAACCGTGCGGGCCTTGATGACGCCAAGCGTATCGATCAGTGCTTGCTGTCCTGGTCGGAGAGCGCCAGCAGCTGTTTTTCCTGGTTCCAGTCGAAGGGCTCGTCGTTCTGCTCGGCCTCGTAGCGGCGCTCCTCGAGGGTCTGGTACAGGTCGATTTCCTCGTCGGGCATGTAGTGCAGGCAGTCGCCAGCGAAGTACCACAGCAGGTCGCGCGGCACCAGGTGGGCGATCTGCGGGTAGCGTTGCATGATCTGGCACAGCAGGTCCTGGCCCAGGTACTGGCTTTCGATCGGATCGATCGGCAGCGAGGCGCGCAGTTCATCGAAGCGCTCCAGGAACAGCGCGTGGCTTTCTTCGGGAACCTGTTCGGCTTCTCCCACGGCCACCAGGATGCTGCGCAGGTGGTCGAGCAGGACGAGATGATCGGCGACGGCGTTGGACATGACAGGGTCCTCAAGAGCAAAACGGGCGCGGGAGTATATAGCCCCCACGCCCGGTTTCATAATCGACCAGCCCAAGGGCGGTCGCTTAGCGGGTCTTGCCTTCGCTCAAGGTCAACTCTTCCTTGGCGAAATCATCCACATCGATGACTTTGCGCCGCGCTGCTTCGGCCGTGTGCAAGCTTTGCGCCTCGGCTGCCTGCAGGACACCGGCCTGCAATGCTGCGTCGATGATCGACTCGCCGGGGGCGGGTTTGAACTGGCCGCTTTTCAGCGCCTCGTGCAGACGCTTGTACTGTGGGTGCGCGGCGCTGAGCCGTTCGCAGGCATGCTGCAGGGCGCCCACCGGATCGTCCGCCGCTTGCGGGCGGTAGCAACCTTCCAGCACCGCTTCCAGGGCCGGGTCGCCCTTGGTCCGACCGATGATCGCCGCCACTTCGGCGTCCAGGCGATCCGAGGGGCCGGCATGGCGCCGGCCGAAGGGAAACACCAGGACCCGCAGCAGGCAACCGAAGGTGCGGCTGGGGAAGTTGCGCAGCAGTTCTTCCAGGGCCCGTTCCGAGTGGCCGAGGCTTTCTTCCATGGCCCAGGCCAGCAGCGGTTGCAGGTATTCCGGCGAGTCCAGGTCGTGGTAGCGCTTGAGCGCCGCCGAGCCCAGGTACAGGTGGCTCAGCACGTCGCCCAGGCGTGCGGACAGGCGCTCGCGGCGCTTGAGTTCGCCACCCAGGAGCATCATCGACAGGTCGGCGAGCAGGGCGAAGGCCGCGGCCTGGCGGTTCAAGGCGCGGAAGTAGCCCTGGCTGAGGCTGTCCCCCGGGGCTTTTTCGAAGCAACCCAGGCCCAGGTTCAGCACCAGGGTGCTGGCGGCGTTGCTCACGGCGAAGCCGATGTGCTTGAGCAGCAGGGCATCGAACTCCTTCAGGGCCTGGTCGTGGTCCTCGCGCCCGGCCAGGGCCATTTCCTTGAGCACGAAGGGATGGCAGCGGATCGCCCCCTGGCCAAAGATCATCAGGTTGCGCGACAGGATGTTGGCGCCTTCCACGGTGATGAAGATCGGCGCGCCCTGCCAGTTGCGGCCCAGGTAGTTGTTGGGCCCCATGATGATGCCCTTGCCGCCGTGCACGTCCATGGCGTGGCCGATGCATTCGCGGCCGCGCTCGGTGAGGTGGTACTTGAGGATCGCCGACAGCACCGAGGGTTTTTCCCCCAGGTCCACGGCGTTGGCGGTGAGCATGCGCGCGCTGTCCATCAGCCAGGCATTGCCGCCGATGCGCGCCAGGGCTTCCTGGATGCCTTCGAAGGCCGCCAGCGGCACGTTGAACTGCTCACGTACCTGGGCGTACTGGCCGGTGACCAGGCTGGTGAACTTGGCGGCGCCGGTGCCCACTGCCGGGAGCGAGATGGAGCGTCCCACCGACAGGCAGTTCATCAGCATCATCCAGCCCTTGCCGAGCATGTCCCGGCCGCCGATGAGGAAGTCCAGGGGGATGAACACGTCCTTGCCGGAGTTGGGACCATTCATGAAAGCGGCGCCCAGGGGCAGGTGGCGACGGCCGATTTCCACCCCGGGGGTGTCGGTGGGGATCAGGGCCAGGCTGATGCCCAGGTCCTCTTCGGCGCCCAGCAGGTGGTCCGGGTCATAAGCCTTGAAGGCCAGGCCCAGCAGGGTGGCGACCGGCCCCAGGGTGATGTAGCGCTTTTCCCAGTTCAGGCGCAGGCCGAGGGTTTCCTGCCCTTGCCACTGGCCCTTGCAGATGATCCCGGTGTCGGGCATGGCGCCGGCGTCGGAGCCGGCCAGCGGGCCGGTCAGGGCGAAGCAGGGAATGTCGTCGCCCCGGGCCAGGCGTGGCAGGTAGTGGTTGCGCTGTTCGTCGGTGCCGTAGTGCAGCAACAGTTCGGCCGGACCCAGGGAGTTGGGGACCATGACCGTGGACGCCAGGTCGCCGCTGCGGGTCGCCAGCTTCATTGCTACCTGGGAGTGAGCATAGGCCGAGAAGCCCTTGCCGCCGTACTCCTTGGGAATGATCAGGGCGAAGAAACCATGCTCCTTGATATGCGCCCAGGCCTCGGCAGGCAGGTCCATCTCCTGGCCGATCTGCCAGTCGCTGACCATGGCGCAGAGTTCTTCGGTGGGACCGTCGATGAAGGCTTGTTCTTCCTCGGTGAGCCGGGCCTTGGGGTAGGCCAGCAGGGTGTTCCAGTCTGGACGCCCGCTGAACAACTCGCCATCCCACCACACGGTGCCGGCGTCGATGGCGTCGCGCTCGGTTTGCGACATCGGCGGCAGGACCTTCTGGAACCAGTTGAACAGCGGGGCGCTGAAGTGCTTGCGCCGCAGGTCGGGTAGTAACAGGGGCGCGGCCACTGCCGCCAGGAGCACCCAGCACACCAGCAGCAACCAGCCGGGAGCGTGGCTGAAGAAGCCCATGGCCAGCAGGTAGACGGCCACCGCGCCCAGGGCGGGCAACGGCGCGGTGCGGCGGTGTGCCAGATAGGCGATGCCTGCCAACAGAACCAGTATCCACAACAACAGCATATTCAATCCTCCATGAGGCCAGGGACCCGAAGCACCTTCAGAGCTTAGCCGGCGTGCGACCAAGCAGGGGCCCGGGGCAGTGCGGGGCAGGCTGGCCTGGCCGGTGAACGTCGGCGGCACGTTCGGTCCGGATGGGTGAAGCAGGCCATGATCTTTGGCCGAAACGTCGTTATCTCCTTGCTGGATGCCCCTATAGACTCAGGGTTCACCTGGAGGTCATGTCCATGCACGAGTACCTGCGTCCCAGCCGCTTCATCGATAGTGACCACCCTGCGGTGGTGGAGTTCGCCGAATCTCATCGCGGTGTCGATCGTGATCCCCGGCAGCAGGCGGTGAGCCTCTACTACGCGGTACGCGAGGCCGTGCGCTACAACCCTTATACCTTCAGCCTCGATCCGGGAACCCTGCGCGGCAGCCATGCCCTGGCCACGGGGGAGAGCTATTGCGTGCCCAAGGCGACCTTGCTGGCCGGTTGTGCACGGCATTGTGGGATTCCTGCCCGGATAGGCCTGGCGGACGTGCGCAACCATCTCTCGACCCCGCGCTTGCTGGAATTGTTGCGCAGCGACGTGTTCGCCATGCACGGCTATACCGAGCTGTACCTGGACAGGCGCTGGGTCAAGGCCACGCCGGCGTTCAACCAGGCCCTGTGCGAGCTGTTCGATGTGGCGCCGCTGGAGTTCGACGGCGTGCAGGACAGCGTGTTCCATCCGTTCAACCGCCAGGGCGAACAGCTGATGGAGTACCTGGTGGACCATGGGCAGTTCGCCGATGTCCCGGAGCACTTCTTTTTCGACCACCTGAAAAAATGCTATCCGCATCTGATCGGCCAGCCGCAATTCACGGGACTGGGTGATATGCACAGCGATTTGAGTCGCGGCTGATCAGGCGTAGACTGCCCCGGCATTCATTACCGAGGGATGGTCATGTTGAAGATTTGGGGACGCAAGAATTCATCGAATGTCAGGAAGGCGCTGTGGTGCGCCGAAGAGCTGGGGCTGGCCTATGAGTCCCTGGATGCCGGCGGCGCCTTCGGCGTGGTGGACACCCCCGAGTACCGGGCGCTGAACCCCAACGGGCGGATCCCGATGATCGAGGACGAAGGCTTCGTGCTCTGGGAATCCAACACCATCGTGCGCTACCTGCTGGCCCGGCACGCCGCCGACACCCACTGGTATCCGGCCGACGTGCAGGCCCGCGCCAGTGCCGAGAAATGGATGGACTGGACCACCTCGACCTTCGCCGATGTATTCCGTCCCCTATTCTGGGGGGTACTGCGCACCCCTCCGGCCGAGCAGGATTGGGTGCGGATCGACGCCGCCAGGGACACCTGTGCCCAGTTGCTGGAGCGGGTCGACCAGGCCCTGGCGGACCAGCCTTACCTGTCCGGCCAGGAGATCGGCATGGGCGATATCCCCCTGGGCAGCTTCATCTACGCCTGGTTCGAGATGCCCATCGAGCGTCCGCCGCTCCCTCACCTGCAGGCCTGGTACCAGCGGCTGGCAGCGCGCCCGGCCTACCGTCGGGCGGTGATGACCGCTTTGACTTAATACCCACTATCGATACGCATGACTGTACTTGCAGGGCGCCGGCCCGCAACATGGCGGGCGCCCGGCAAAGTTGCAATCGGCCCGGCCTGCCCTTACCTATAAAACTTCCCCTTCTTGGTGCATGAATCCGATATGAGTTCCGCTCTGTCCATCCGGCAGCTAACCAAAACCTACGGCAACGGTTTCCAGGCCCTGAGTGGTATCGATCTGGACGTCGCCGAGGGTGATTTCTTTGCCTTGCTCGGTCCCAACGGGGCCGGTAAATCCACCACCATCGGCATTCTCTCGACCCTGGTGAACAAGACCAGCGGCACGGTGAATGTCTTCGGCCATGACCTGGACCGCCAGCCGGCCGCGCTCAAGCGCAGCATTGGCGTGGTGCCCCAGGAGTTCAATTTCAACCAGTTCGAGAAGACCTTCGACATCGTCGTGACCCAGGCCGGCTACTACGGCATTCCGGCGAAGATCGCCAAGGAGCGCGCCGAGCAGTACCTGACCCAGCTCGGCCTGTGGGACAAGCGCGATGTGCCTTCGCGCTCGCTGTCCGGCGGCATGAAGCGCCGGTTGATGATCGCCCGGGCCCTGGTCCACGAGCCGCGCCTGCTGATCCTCGACGAGCCGACCGCCGGGGTGGACATCGAGCTGCGCCGCTCGATGTGGAGCTTCCTTACCGAGCTCAACCAGAAGGGCATCACCATCATCCTCACCACCCATTACCTGGAAGAGGCCGAGCAGCTGTGCCGCAACATCGGCATCATCGACCACGGCACCATCGTCGAGAACACCAGCATGCGCCAGTTGCTCAGCCAGCTGCATGTGGAAACCTTCCTGCTCGACCTCAAGCATGACTTGCATGTGGCCCCGCAGCTGGCCGGCTATCCGACCCGCCTGGTCGATAGCCATACCCTGGAGGTCCAGGTGGACAAGGTCGTGGGCATCACGGCGCTGTTCAGCCAGTTGGCGCTGCAGAACATCGAGGTGTTGAGCCTGCGTAACAAGACCAACCGACTTGAGGAGCTGTTCGTGTCCCTGGTGGAGAAAAACCTGTCGAAGGTGGCGGTATGAGTTCGGAGTTCAAGCCCAACCTGGTAGCGCTCAACACCATCGTCTACCGCGAGATCAGGCGCTTCACCCGGATCTGGCCGCAGACCCTGCTGCCGCCGGCCATCACCATGGTCCTGTACTTCGTCATCTTCGGTAACCTGATCGGCCGGCAGATCGGCGACATGGGCGGCTTCACCTATATGGAGTACATCGTGCCGGGGCTGATCATGATGTCGGTGATCACCAACTCCTACGGCAACGTGGTGTCGAGTTTCTTCGGCAGCAAGTTCCAGCGCTCCATCGAGGAATTGATGGTGTCGCCGGTTTCGCCCCACACCATCCTCATCGGCTACACCCTGGGCGGCGTGTTGCGCGGGCTGATGGTGGGGATCATCGTGACCTTGCTGTCGTTGTTCTTCACCAAGCTGCAGGTGCACCACCTGGGGGTCACCGTGCTGGTGGTGGTGTTGACGGCCACGATCTTCTCGTTACTGGGTTTCATCAACGCGGTATTCGCGCGCAACTTCGACGATATCTCGATCATCCCGACCTTCGTGCTGACGCCGCTGACCTACCTGGGCGGGGTGTTCTACTCGATCAACCTGTTGCCGCCGTTCTGGCAGACCGTGTCCCTGGCCAACCCGGTGCTGCACATGGTCAACTCGTTCCGCTACGGCATCCTCGGGGTCTCGGACATCAGCATCGGCACGGCGATCAGCTTCATGCTGGTGGCCACCGCGGTGCTCTACATAGGCTGCGCCAGGTTGCTGGTGAGCGGGCGTGGCATGCGCCAGTAGGCAACGGCCCCATCAACAACGACAACGGCCTCCCTCGGGAGGCCGTTGTCGTTTCTAGCGCCGCTGCAGCTTGCGCCGCTGCCATTGGCGGCCGACCCACCAACGCCAGTACAGCATGGTCAGGCAATAGGCCAGGGCGCCCAGGGCCAGGCCGGCCACCACCGAACCCAGGAGGAAGGGTTGCCAGAGGGTGGCCAGCTGGCTGCTGATCCATTCCCAGGTGAGGCTGTCGGGCAGGGTGCGTGGCGGTACGTTCATCAGCCAGGCTCCTAGCTGATAGGTGCAGAAGAACACCGGCGGCATGGTGATCGGGTTGGTCAGCCATACCAGGCTGACGCTGATGGGCATGTTGCCCCGCAACCAGATGGCCAGCACCGCGGCCAGCAGCATCTGCATCGGGATCGGGATGAAGGCGGCGAACAGGCCCACGGCCATGGCGCGGGCCACGGAGTGCCGGTTGAGGTGCCAGAGGTTGGCGTCATGCAGCAAGGTGCCGAGAAAGCGTAAGGACTTGTGTTCCCGGATGCTGGTGGGATCTGGCATGTAACGTTTGAATAGGCGCCGGGGCATAAGGCTTCTCGGTCGGGTCAAGCGGCAATTATGGCTGGATTGTAAACAGGGCAAATTCAGACATTGTGACAAATGATAAAGCCGTGGCCGGCCGTCCTCGGCTAAGCCAAGGGTAGGGCTCGTCATGGATGGATTGGCTGATGCGAACAGGGATGCTGGGCTTGGCCGCGGGGCTTCTGGCGCTGGGGTTTCTGCCGGCCTTGCCGCCGCTCTGGTGGTTGCTGCCGGTATGGCTGCTGGCCGTGCTGCTGTTGCCGTTTCGTACACATCCGGTGGCATTTTTCCTATTCGGTTTCAGTTGGGCCTGTGCCTCTGCACAGTGGGCGCTCGACGATCGCCTGGCGTCGCGCCTGGACGGCCAGACTCGCTGGCTGGAAGGGCGGATCACCGGCTTGCCGGAGGTCGGGGCGCAGGTGGTGCGGTTCGAGTTGCAGGGGGCCCAGGCCCGACGCGAGCGCCTGCCACGGCGAATTCGCGTGAGCTGGCGTGACGGGCCGCCGGTCAAGAGCGGCGAGCGCTGGCGCCTGGCGGTGACGCTGCGTCGTCCCGTGGGGCTACTCAACGTCCAGGGGTTCGACTACGAGGCGTGGCTGCTGGCTCGGCGTATCGGCGCCATCGGTACGGTCAAGGATGGCCAGTTGCTGGCGCCGGCCCAGGGCGCCTGGCGCGACCGTTTGCGCCAGCGCTTGCTGGCGGTACAGGCCCATGGCCGGGGCGGAGGGCTGGCCGCATTGGTGATGGGGGATGGTTCCGGGCTGACGCGCGAGGACTGGCAGGTGTTGCAAGACACCGGCACCGTGCACCTGATGGTCATTTCCGGGCAGCACGTCAGCCTCCTGGCGGGGGTGATCTACCTTGCCGTGGCGGGGCTGGCGCGGCTAGGCGCCTGGCCCGCGCGTTGGCCCTGGCTGCCGTGGGCCTGTGGCCTGGGTTTTCTCGGGGCGTTGGGCTACGGGTTGCTCGCAGGGTTCGACGTGCCGGTGCAGCGCGCCTGCGTGATGGTGGCCCTGGTCCTGCTCTGGCGCCTGCGCTTCCGTCACCTGGGCAGTGGGTGGCCGCTGCTGCTGGCGCTGGATGCGGTGCTGTTGCTCGAACCCCTGGCCAGCTTGCAACCGGGGTTCTGGCTGTCGTTCGCGGCGGTGGCGGTCCTCATCTTCACCTTCGCCGGGCGGCTGGGGGCCTGGCGCTGGTGGCAGAGCTGGACCCGCGCCCAGTGGCTGATAGCGATCGGCCTGCTGCCACCGATGCTGGCCCTGGGCCTGCCCATCAGTCTCAGCGGTCCGCTGGCCAATCTGCTGGCGGTGCCCTGGGTCAGCCTGCTGGTGTTGCCGCCGGCTTTGCTGGGGTGCCTGTTGTTGCCCCTGCCGGTGGTGGGCGAAGGTCTGTTGTGGTTGGCCGGTGGCTTGCTGGAGGGGCTGTTCCGGGTGCTGGGTCTGATCGCCGGGTGGTGGCCGGCCTGGGTCGCGCCGCTGTTGCCCGGCTGGATCTGGAGCCTCGCCAGCCTGGGGGCGTCGTTGCTGTTGCTGCCGCCCGGCGTACCGTTGCGGATCCTCGGCTGGCCGCTGCTGCTGTTGGTGGCCTGGCCGCCGCAACCGCGAGTGCCCTTCGGCGAGGCCGAAGTCTGGCAACTGGATGTGGGCCAGGGATTGTCTTTCGTCCTGCGTACCCGCAGCCACGCGATGCTGTACGACGCAGGTGCCCGTAGCGGCGATTTCGACCTCGGCGAGCGGGTAGTGGTGCCGACCCTGCAGCGCTTGGGCATCCGCCAACTGGACCTGATGTTGCTCAGCCATGCCGATAACGATCATGCCGGTGGCGCCCTGGCGGTGCAGCGGGCCTTGCCGGTTCGCCTGGTGCGTAGTGGCGAGCCCGAGGCTTTGCCGGCCATCTTGCAGGCCATGCCGTGCGAGTCCGGGGTGAGCTGGCAATGGGATGGCGTGCGTTTCAGCCAGTGGCAATGGGCCGGGGCGCGCGATGGCAACCAGGCTTCTTGCGTATTGCAGGTCGAGGCCCGGGGCGAGCGCCTGCTGCTCACTGGCGACATCGATATCCATGCGGAACAGGCTTTGCTCCAGGGCCCGCTGGCGCAGCGGACCCATTGGTTGCAGGCGCCACACCATGGCAGCCGGACCTCTTCGTCCATGGCCCTGCTACAACGGCTGGCGCCCGATGCGGTACTGGTTTCCCGGGGCCGGGGCAATGCCTTCGGTCACCCGCACCCGCAGGTGGTGGCGCGTTACCGGAGCCTGGGCGTGGCGCTTTATGACAGTGCCGAGCAGGGCGCGCTGAGGTTGCGCCTGGGGGCTTTCGCGCCGCCCTACAGCGTGCGCGAGCAACGGCGGTTCTGGCGTGAGCCGGTAACAATGCCTTAAATAACCGTGGGTTATTAAAGCCTGGAAACATGCGACATCACGGTCTTCGGTGCGTCCGGCCCCTATGTTAGAGTGGCGCACTTTTTCGAGGGGGCTGTCACTGTGTGGGAATTGGTCAAATCCGGCGGTTGGATGATGCTGCCGATCATCCTGAGTTCCATCGCTGCCGTGGGCATCATTGCCGAGCGCTTGTGGACCCTGCGGGCCAGCCGTGTGACCCCGCCCCACCTCCTGGGCCAGGTCTGGCGCTGGATCAAGGACAAGCAGCTGAACAAGGACAAGCTCAAGGAACTGCGTGCCGATTCGCCCCTGGGCGAGATCCTGGCCGCGGGCCTGGCCAACTCCAAGCATGGCCGCGAGATCATGAAGGAATGCATCGAGGAAGCGGCGGCCCGGGTCATCCACGAGCTGGAGCGCTACCTCAACGCCCTGGGCACCATCGCTGCCATGGCGCCGCTGCTGGGCCTGCTGGGCACCGTGCTGGGCATGATCGATATCTTCAGCTCGTTCATGGGCTCGGGCATGACCACCAACGCCCATGTGCTGGCCGGTGGTATCTCCAAGGCCCTGATCACCACCGCCGCGGGCCTGATGGTGGGGATCCCCTCGGTATTCTTCCACCGGTTCCTGCAACGCCGGGTCGATGAGCTGGTGGTGGGCATGGAGCAGGAGGCGATCAAGCTGGTGGAAGTGATCCAGGGCGACCGCGATGTCGACCTGGCCGGGGGCGCAGCGTGAAATTCCGTCGCAAACCCCGGGAAACCGTGGACATCAACCTGGCATCGCTGATCGATGTGGTGTTCATCCTGCTGTTGTTCTTCGTGGTCACCACCACCTTCACCCGGGAAACCGAATTGCGTGTCGACCTGCCCGAAGCCGTCAGCGGCTCGCCGGCCGAGGACCAGCAGATCAAGCAGCTGGACATCGCCATCAGCGCTGACGGGGTGTTCTCGGTGAACAACCAGGTATTGCCCAAGAACGACCTGGCGACCCTGATCGAGGCCTTGCAGAAGGAATCCGCTGGCGATACCAATCTGCCGCTGTCCATCAGCGCCGACGGCAAGACCCAGCATCAAGCGGTGATCACTGCCATGGACGCGGCCGGCAAGCTCGGTTTCAGCCACCTGCGCATGACCACCGTCGAGGCGGCGCC
>NZ_JBJJLO010000122.1:0-19420 GCF_046230915.1 Pseudomonas sp. KCJK8993 | reverse complement strand
CGGTCACCGGTTGCCTGAACTCGACCTTCTACACCTCGCCCGAGGATCAGCTGGAAGCCGTGTTGCAACTGGTGAGTGAAGTCGACAGCCGCTTCGTGGCCCAGGCCGCTCGCTACGCTCGCCAGCAAGGCCATATGAAGGACATGCCGGCGCTGCTGCTGGCGGCGCTGACCGCGCAACGTTCGGTCCAGGTGCCCGAGCTGTTCGCCCAGGTGGTGGACAACGGCAAGATGCTGCGCAACTACGTGCAGATCCTGCGTAGCGGCGTGACCGGTCGCAAGTCCCTGGGCTCGCAACCCAAGCGCCTGGTGCAGGAGTGGCTGAACAACGCCAGCGAGCGCCAGCTGCTGCAGGCATCGATCGGCAACCAGCCGTCGCTGGCGGATGTGGTCAAGATGGTCCACCCCAAGCCCCGCGAGGCCTGGCGCGAAGCTTTCTTCGCCTGGCTGATCGGCAAGCCGGTGGATGTCCAGGCGCTGCCCGGGCTGACCCGCGAGCTGCTGGCGTTTCGCAGCGGGGCCAGCACCCAGGTGCCGGATGTACCGTTCCAGTTGCTGGGCAACGAGACCCTGAGCGCCGAGCAATGGGCCGCCCAGGCTCGCAACATGGGCTGGCAGGGGCTGCGCATGAACCTCAACACCCTGGCTCGCCACGGTGCGTTCCAGGTGCGCGGTTGCACGGAGTATGTGGCGGCGCGCCTGGCGGATGCCGAGGAGGTGGCCAAGGCCCGGGTCTACCCTTACCAGCTGCTGGCGGCCTACCGCATGGCGGGAGAGGAGGTGCCGCAGCGGGTGCGCGAGGCGCTGCAGGATGCCCTGGAGCTGTCCCTGGCCAACGTGCCGGCGCTCAGCGGTTCGGTGGTGGTATGCCCGGACGTCTCGGGGTCGATGCACAGTCCGGTCACGGGGTATCGCCAGGGCGCCACCACGGCGGTGCGCTGCATCGATGTGGCGGCCCTGGTGGCGGCGGCGGTCCTGCGCAAGCGGCCGACGGCGCGGGTCATGCCGTTCGAGCGGGACGTGGTGGATATCCGCCTCAACCCCCGGGACAGCGTGATGACCAATGCCCAGAAGCTGGCGGCCATCGGTGGCGGCGGGACCAACTGCTCGGCACCCTTGGCGCAGCTGGCCAATGCGCGGTTCAAGCTGGACACGCTGATCCTGGTCTCGGACAACGAGTCGTGGATCGACGCCCGGCGCCATGGGGCCACTGAAACCATGCGCCAGTGGGAGCGGATCAAGGCGATCAACCCCAACGCCCGGCTGGTGTGCATCGATATGCAACCCGGGGCTACCACCCAGGCCCCGGACCGTGAGGACATCCTCAACGTCGGTGGCTTCAGCGATGCGGTGTTCGACGTAATCGAGCAGTTCATCGCCGGCAACTACGGTGGCCAGCACTGGGTGAAAGCCATCGAGGCCCTGGCGCCCTGAGCGCCAGGTCATTGAGTCAGAGCATGCGCCGGGCAGCCGGCGCACACAGAAGTTTCTTGATCATTGGCCCTGAATGCCGCTGTGACTACATCCAAAGGCGTCTCAGCAGATTTTGTCAGGGCCGGTGACGGCGCGAATGCCGGTGGCTGTACATCCTGGTCTTGCCGGTTCGAATCCGGCTATCAGCCACTCCTGTTGTCGCGCCACCTGTTTTGCGGTTTTTTGCGACGAATGCCGATGGAACTACATCCAAGGCTCGAGATGCGGGTGCAAGCCCCGCCGGTGCTCGAAAAGGGCGCCGTGGTTCAACCAGCAGAACGCGAGTGCATCGTTTCATCGATCCCTTGTCGTCGCAGGTTTTCCCCGCCTTGGCGGGATGGCAGCGAATGCCACGGGTACTACATCGTGTCGCGGGTTCGAGCCCCGCCAGCCGCAAGGCTGTAGCTCAGTGGGTAGAGCAAATGTGCCCGTTCCCTTGTCGCTGCCCGCAGGCCCGGCCTGCACCGATTGACCCGGCGAATGCCGGTGGAACTACAGGACAGCCTGGTCGCGGGTTCGATTCCCGCCCACCGCAAGGTGGTAGCTCAGGGGTAGAGCAGGCTGCATGTTTCACCCTTTTTTGTCGCCCAGGCCTGCCGGATGCCCGGCCGGCCACCCGATCGATCATGGGCGCAAGACTGCAATCCGCTCTTGCGCTGCCGATACAACAAGGCCCGGATTCGGGCCCCAGGAAGAAAGAGTAAAAAGATATGGAACGCAAGACCTACCAATTGCTGGAAGTCGCCAACGGTAAGCCAATCAAGATGTGGACCCAGGGCGTGCCCGTGGAAAACGAAGCCCGCCAGCAACTGATGAACACCGCCAAGATGCCCTTCATCTTCAAGCACCTGGCTGTGATGCCCGACGTCCACCTGGGTAAGGGATCGACCATCGGCAGCGTGATCCCCACCGTGGGCGCGATCATTCCGGCGGCGGTCGGGGTGGATATCGGCTGCGGGATGATCGCCGCCCGGACCTCGCTGACCGCCTCCGACCTGCCGGATAACCTGGCCGGGTTGCGTAGCGCCATCGAGCAGGCGGTGCCCCACGGTCGTACCTCGCCCCGTAGCGGACGAGACAAGGGGGCCTGGGGCGAGATCCCGCAACAGGCCGACCAGGCCTGGACGGCCCTGCATCCACGGTTCAAGGCGATCACCGATAAGTACCCGGCGCTGGCCAACAGCAACAACCGCCAGCACCTGGGAACCCTGGGAGGCGGGAATCACTTCATCGAGGTCTGCCTGGACGAGGCCAACCGCGTCTGGTTCATGCTCCATAGCGGTTCGCGCGGCGTGGGTAATGCCATCGGCAACCTGTTCATCAACCTGGCCCAGGCGGATATGCGCCAGCACATCGCCAACCTGCCGGACCGCGACCTGGCCTACTTCGAGGAAGGTAGCCAGCACTTCGATGATTACGTCGAGGCCGTGGCCTGGGCCCAGGATTTCGCCCGGCAGAACCGCGAGTTGATGATGCAACTGGTGATCCAGGCCACCCGCAAGGTGATCAGCAAACCCTTCGAAGTGGCGCTGGAGGCGGTGAACTGCCACCACAACTACGTACAGAAGGAGCGCCACTTCGGTGAAGAGGTGCTGGTGACCCGCAAGGGCGCGGTGTCGGCGAAGAAGGGCGAGTTGGGGATCATCCCCGGGTCGATGGGGGCCAAGAGCTTCATCGTCCGCGGATTGGGTAACGAGGAGGCGTTCTGCTCCTGCAGCCACGGTGCCGGTCGAACCATGAGCCGGACCAAGGCCAAGAACACCTTCACCCTGGCCGACCAGATCCGCGCCACCGCCCATGTGGAGTGCCGTAAGGATGAGAACGTGATCGACGAGATCCCGATGGCCTACAAGGACATCGACCAAGTGATGGACGCCCAGCGCGAACTGGTGGAAGTACTGCATACCTTGCGTCAGGTGGTATGCGTCAAGGGGTAGAGCGATGGATGTCATGGATATGCTGGAGTGCCCGCCCGATTGGCACTACCAACTGAGCGACTACGAAATTGGCCGGATGCGCGAAGTCTGGCAAACCCGGGACGAACACGATGCTTGGCTGGTCCTGAGCGGTTTTGGCAATGGCTTCGTCCGCCAGTCGGCAGTACGACGCCTGGCCCGCCAGCCGTCGGCCGCCGCCCTGGTGGTGCTGCTGGAGCGCCTCAACGATTGGGTGCCCCAGGTTCGCCAGGAGGCGGCTACGGCCGTGGAGCTGTACCTGGTGCCTGAACAGGGCGCCTTGTGGTTGCAGGTCCTGGGTCCGCTGCTGGCCTTGACCGCCAAGCAGCGGGTCAGCCACGGGGCGACCCTGGAACGGGTACGCGCGGTGCTGCAGTTGCCGCAAGTACGAGGCAAGGTCGAGCAGGCCTTTGGCGCTTGCCGGGGCCGGGCCGCACGGTTCGTCTTCGAGCTGTTGCTGGACAGTGGCGCGGATCGCCCGGCACTGCTGGCCCAGGCCCTGGGCCATGGCGAGGTCAGCGTGCGGCAGATGGCGGTGGACGCCTGTTCCGGGCTGGCTAAAGAGCAGGCCCGGCCGTTGCTGGAGCAGGTCATGCGGACCTCGGGCGCTAGCGTGCGGGTCAAGGCCCTGCGCTTGTTGCTGCCGCTGTTGGACGACCCGCGCGAGCAACTGCGCCAGGCCTTGCTCGACCCCTCGGCGGCCCTGCGTGGCCTGGGGCATTGGGCGGCGCCACGCTATGGCCTGGAGCCACGGGAAGTGCTGCTGGCCCGGGTGCTGCAACCGGCGCCGGCAAACCGGTCGCAGTGGCAGGGCCTGCTGGGCCTGGCCAGGGAACTGCAAGAGCCCCGGGCCGATGCCATGGTGCAACTGGCCCTGGCCTCGCCGGCCTTGAACACGCGTCTGCTGGCCCTGCATAGCCTGGGCGAGCGCGGCATGGCCTGGCAGCTCAAGGCCCTGGGCGATGTCTCGGACAAGGTCTTCGAGATGGCGGTCAGCCTGCTGCGCGAACAACCCTGGGCGGTATTCGACGAAGCCCTGGAGCAGTACCTGGATGTTCACTGGCCAGCGCTGCCTGCATGGCGCCAGCGGATGCTGCTGAGTCTCAAGCCGGGCTGGCGGCAGCTGGAGTACCTGCTGTGGCGCCTGGACCAGGCTCCACAACAGGCGAGCTACTGGCAGGCGCAATTGGCCGGTTGGTGCAGTGGGCGTTATGCGCTGTTCGACCCGGTGACCCCCAAGCCGCTGCGCGAGGCGCTGGCCCAGCGGGTACGAATGATGGAAAAGACTGGAGAGCTGCCGGCAGGTTCACTCAAGTGGCTGCCATGAACCAAGGAGAGCAAGCATGTCGTCGCCACTACTGAACCTGCAGGACAACGAGCAGATCCAGGCCCTGCGCCGGCAATTGAAAGAGGCAGGCTGCGTATTCGAGTTCGCCGTGCTGGACGTCGCGCCACAGGCCAGCATCGACCTTGATCTGCATCGCCAGGCCCTCGACGCCTTGTACCTGCAGATAGAAGAGCAGCGCCGGGAGGCGCGGCGCCGGCTGATCCAGGAGCATCCGCGCTATGCCGATCTCGGCGAGGCGTCGCCGATGCGCTGGGAACTGCAGCGGGCCGTGGCTCGGGAGCTGGATGCGCAAGAGCTCCAGCGCCTGGGTACCGCCAGCTGCATGTCAGGTCCGCAGGCCTTGTACCAGGCCTTTATCGACCCGCCTTACCGAACGCGTTTCCCCGAGGATGGCGAGCCGCCGGAGGCGATCTTCCAGCGTTGGCTGGCCCTGCTGGGGCTTGAACCCGGGGCGCAGCCGGTGGTGATCGACTGGGTGAGCGATTTGCAGCTGGATTGGCAGGTCGAGGGGACGGCGGCCAGCGAGGCCTGGAGCGATTATTTCGATGAGGGCCTGGAGTGGTGGGGCGTCTGGTGCCTGAGCATCTGGAACCCCGAGCGCCGGACCTTGGGGGTACTGATGGCCAGTGCCACCGATTGAACAGGAAGCAGGACATGCAAGTAGACAAGGAACTTCACCCCCTGGACGACGCCATGCGCGAACGGGTCCTGGAGGAGCTGGCGCGGATCGAGCGCGAGCGCAATGTGCAGGTGCTGTATGCCTGCGAGTCCGGTAGCCGGGCCTGGGGCTTCGCCTCCACCGACAGCGACTACGACGTGCGTTTCATCTACGTGGAGAAACCCGAGTGGTTCATCCAGGTGGACGCCGCGCGGGACGTGATCGAGCGCCCGCTGGACGATGAGCTGGATGTCAGCGGCTGGGAGCTGCGCAAGACCCTGGGGTTGCTGCGCAAGTCCAACCCGACCTTGCTCGAATGGCTCGATTCGCCCCTGGTGTATCGCCGCGAGGTGGCTGCGACCGCGCGTTTGCGCGAGCTGGCCGAGGCCTTCTACAGCCCGCCGGCGGCGCGCAACCACTACCTGTCGATGGCCCGGAAGAACTTCCGCGACTTTCTCCAGGGCGACAGCGTGCGGTTCAAGAAGTACTGCTATGTGCTGCGCTCGTTGCTGGCGGTGCGCTGGATCGACCAGGGCCGGGGCCGACCGCCCATGACCTTCGCCGAGCTGCTGGAGACCGTCGATGACCGGTGCTTGCTGGACGAGGTGGATGAACTGCTGGACTTGAAGCGCCATGCCATTGAATCCACCCATGGTCCCCGGCGCCCGGTGCTGCACGACTTCATCGCCGCCGAGCTGGAGCGCCCGGTGCCGAAGCTTGCGCGCACCCATGAAGACAATGCCTTGCTGGACGCCTAC
Organism: Pseudomonas sp. KCJK8993; assembly: GCF_046230915.1. NCBI lineage: Bacteria > Pseudomonadati > Pseudomonadota > Gammaproteobacteria > Pseudomonadales > Pseudomonadaceae > Pseudomonas > Pseudomonas sp. KCJK8993. The sequence continues at coordinate 13,229 of NZ_JBJJLO010000122.1, read as the reverse complement.
TTGAGAGACACCGTCCGGCACTACGCTTAAGGAACATGATGAAACAGGATGTGATCGAGCTGGACGGCGCCATTGGCGGCGGCCAGGTACTGCGCAGTGCCCTGAGCCTGTCGATGCTCACCGGCAAGGCCCTGCGGATCGGCAATATACGCGCCCGGCGCAGCCGCCCGGGCCTGATGCGCCAGCACCTGACGGCGGTCCAGGCCGCTGCCCAGGTGTGCGGGGCCAGGGTCCGGGGGGCCGAGCTGGGCTCCCAGGTGCTGGACTTCGAACCGGGGCCGATCCGTGGCGGCGACTACCGCTTCGCCATCGGCACCGCCGGCAGCTGCACCCTGGTGTTGCAGACCTTGCTGCCGGCCTTGCTCCAGGCCCCGGAACCCAGCCGGGTGACGGTTACCGGCGGCACCCATAATCCCCTGGCGCCGCCGGCGGATTTCCTCCAGTACTCCTGGCTGCCGCAGCTGCGGCGTATGGGCGCGCAGGTGGAGTTGCAGTTGCTGCGCCATGGTTTCGTACCGGCTGGCGGTGGCGAGCTGGAGCTGTTGGTACGGCCTTCGACCCTGCAGCCCGTGCATCTGCAAGAGCGTGGCGCCTTGCTCGGGCGTCGGGCCTGGGCCCTGAGCGCCGGCTTGCCGGAACATGTGGCCGAGCGTGAACTGCGGCGGGTGGGCAATCGCCTGGGGCTGTCCCGGGAGGAGCTGCAAGACGTGCAGCTGGATGAGCAATACGGTCCGGGCAACGTGCTGTTGCTGGAGTTCGCCTACGAGCACCTGACCGAGTTGTTCTGCGGTTTCGCCCAGAACAGCCTGCGGGCCGAAAGCGTCGCCGATGCCGCCATCGACCAGGCCCGGGAGTGGCTGGCCTCCGGCGCGGCGGTGGCCGAATGCCTGGCCGACCAGTTGTTGCTGCCCATGGCCCTGGCCGGTGGCGGCAGCTTCACCACGCCGCGCCTGACCAATCATCTGGCGAGCAATATCCAGGTGATCGAAGCCTTCCTGCCGGTGCGCTTGCAGACGCGCGCCCTGGGCGAGCAGATGCTGCACGTGGAGTGTCACTCCCGGGACCGATAGGCGTAGAGTGCCCCGGTCAACCTGGAGGTCGCCAAGATGTATCACTTGTATGGAAGCCAGGGCACGGGTTCGGCCATGGTCGAGATTGCCCTGGAGTATTGCCAGGCGCCGTATCGCTGTATCGAGGCCGCGCCCTGGCAAGCCAGCCCGGGGCGGGACGCCCTGGAGCGGCTCAATCCGTTGCTGCAGATTCCCACCTTGCAGTTGCCCGATGGCAGCATCCTCACGGAAAGCGCGGCGATCCTGATCCACCTCGGGTTGCAATTCGCCGATTCCGGGTTGCTGCCGACCCAGGCCGCGGCGCGGGCCCAGGTCATTCGTGGCTTGGTGTACATCGCCGCCAACTGCTACTCGGCGATCGGCATCCTCGACTATCCGGCGCGTTGGGTCAGTGATGCCGACCCGGCGCTGGAGGCGCGGGTGCGCCAGGCGACCGGGCAACGCCTGCACCACGCCTGGGAGCTGTTCGCCCGCCAGTTCGCTCCACGGCCTTTCCTTAGCGGCGACGCGCCCGGGGCCCTGGATATCCAGGCGGCGGTGGTGTCGCGCTGGGGCGGCGCCAGGGACGCGCTGCGCCACAGCCAGCCGCATTTCGTGGCCCTGCTCGAACGCATCGAGCACGAGCCCCGGGTGGCCCCGGTGCTGGCCCGGCACTGGCCCGAATCCCGCTGAGAGCCGGCTTGAGGTGTTGGGGGCAAAGTTGGCAGTCTGCGCGCCCGGATTCCCCCAGGTCCGATGGCGGGAGATGCCGATGCTGTCGATGCGGCTCAGCTTTCGCACACTCCAGGCGCGGCGCTGAAATCCGTCGGTTTTGCCGGGCAAAGCTCATATACTCCGGCGCCTCTTTTTCATACCCAGCAAAAGGACCCTCCTGTGGCCAACGAACCGGATCACCAGTTCTTCGATCGCGCCGACGCCATCATCGACCTGGCCAACTCCCAGGTCGCCACTAGCGGCCGTGGCAAGGTCAGCGCTTCGCTGATGTATGCCAATGCCCGTTTCTGCGCATTCATCCGCGCCACCGGCTGCCGTGACGCCGAGGAAATGGCCGCTTCCAAGCAGCAGACGCTGGACTACTTCGTCGATCAGTACACCAACCGTTCGCCAGAGTGAAGACCGCCGGCGCCGCCTGGCGCCGGGGCACCCAACCGCTGGTCCTGTTCCTGCCAGGAGTCCCGGGGCTTGCCGAGGGCTCGACTAGACTTCGTTTGCGGAGCGTCTTGCCGGGCGTTGCACCTGTACCAGAGGCCAGCGTCCGGTAGCGGCAGGCGCTGGCCGCAAGCAGGACATACCCAATCAGCAAGGAGTGCCAACCATGATCGTCATTCCACAACGTGTCATCGAAAACGGTAGTGTCATCTCGCTGCGTGGCGACTCGGGCAACTACATGTCGCGCATGGGCGCGACCGGCCTGGAGTTGTCCAAGGGCTCCATCGATCAGTACTGCAAGTTCAGGGTGGTGCTGGTGCAGATCGGCACCGACAAGAAGCTCGCCCTGCAGGGCGATACCGGCAAGTTCATGTCGCGCATGGGGGCCACGGGCCTGGAGCTGTCCAAGGACAGCATCGACCCGTATTGCCAGTTCGCCTACGCCATCGATACGGCCAGCGGCCAGATATCCCTGCGTGGGGACAACGGCAAGTGGATGTCGCGCATGGGCGAGAAGGGCCTGGAGCTGTCCAAGGACGGCATCGATCGCTTCAGCCAGTTCATGCTGGTGCTCGAAGGTTGAGGCGCACGCGATAAGGGCTCAAGCCGCAGGTGACCATGCTTCTATGGCTCGAGCCTGCGGCTCGGCCTTACCGGCTCCGCGCCAGGACCTCCATCAACTCGCCGCCGTTCTTCACCGCGATCACCGTGGCCAGCAAATCCTCCAGGCAGGTCAGGCTGCCTGACCCTGGAGCTGGCCGGCTCCTGGTCCAGGTCAATGCGGTGGCGCCGGGGATCGTCGATCCCGCTTTGCATCCGACCGAACCGCAGACCCGTGCCGCGCTCCAGGCCCTGGCCCCCAGGGGGCGTACCGGCGGTGAGACAGTGACGGCAATCCGCCGGCGCGAGCGCAACAGGCGAGGCTGACGCATCGGGCGTGCCCTGGCCGGAAGCGATTTTTATGTGAACGATGTCACTCTTTTCTCAAGGGAATACCAGTCGCGGTCGATAACCTCCGGATGCCTAACTGATACGGAGTTCGTCATGGCTTTGCTTCCGGTTCGTCTGTCTCATCGTTTGACCCTCGGCAGCGTGCTGCTGTTGCTGTTCACGGCGCTGGCGGTTTTTGCCGTGATGACCCTGCGGGGACAACCCAAGGTAGTGGAGGCGAGCTCGGCGTTGATCGAACAGACAGGCAGTGCCATCGTCCGTCAACTGGCCTTGCAGTTGGCGGGAATCGAAGGCGTGACCGTGAGCATGGCGCACATGGTCGAGGGCCTGCCCAAGGAGCCGGAGCTGGTCATGGCCACCGCGCCCAAGGTGATCGACCACGAGAACGACAAGGCCATCGCCGGTGGCGGGATCTGGCCGGAACCCAATGCCTTCGCCCCGGGCGTGGAACGCCGCAGCTTCTTCTGGGGCCGCAGCGACGCGGGCTCGCTGGTGTATTCCGATGACTACAACGCCGCCGGCAGCGCCGGTTATCACCATGAAGCCTGGTACACGGGGGCGCGCAATAGCGCCGCCGGGCACTGCCTGTGGTCCGAGGCCTACCAGGACCCGGTGACCCAGGTACCGATGACCACCTGCAGCGTGCCCTATCGCCAGGGCGGCGCCTTTGCCGGGGTGGCCACCATCGACCTGCGCCTGGACGACCTGGCGCGCTTTCTCAAGGAACAGGGTTCGGTCACCGGCGGTTATGCCTTCGCCCTCGACCAGGCCGGCAACGTCCTGTACTTCCCCGATGCCCAGGCCAGCGGCGGCGGGCAGATGCTCAGCTTCGACGCCTTGAGCAAGCAGCAGGCCTGGTTGCGCCCGGTGGCCCAGGCCCTGGCTGGCGCGGCGCGTCCCGGCCAGGTGCGCAGCCTCGACCTGGATCGCGACGGACGCTTGCAGGAAGCGGCGCGGGTCAGCCTGTTCACCATGCCCGGCACTGGCTGGACCATCGGCCTGGTGACTCCCGAGGAGCGGGTCACCGGCCTGGCCCGGGCCATGACCACCGAGATCCTGGCATTCCTCCTGCCGTTGCTGGCCCTGTTGCTGTTCTTCGCCTGGCTGGCGGGCAACAAGCTGATTGCCCAGCTCGAGGAAACCACCCGCCAGATCGATGCCCTGGGCAGTGGCCAGGCCACCGACAATGCCGAGTTGCACGTGGATCGGGCCGATGAGATCGGCGCCTTGCGTGGCGCGGTCAACCGCTATGCCGGGCAGTTGCGGCAGATGCTGCAGAAGATCGCCAGCGAAGCCCGCCAGTTGCAGAGCGAAGCCGCGCGCCTGGGCGAATTGAGCAGCACCCTGGCCCGGCGCGCCGAGCAGCAGCGCCAGGAAAATACCCAACTGGCCACGGCCATCACCGAGATGTCCTCCAGTGCCCAGGAGGTGGCGCAGAACACCAACAACTGCGCCGACACCGCGCGCCAGTCGCTGGAAGTGGTGCAGGATGGCCAGCAACGGGTGGCGGCCAACAGCGAGTCGATCCAGCAGCTGTCCACGGAAATGGCCGAGGCGGCCTCGGTGATCCAGCGCCTGGAGCAGGACAGCCAACAGGTGGGCGCGGTCCTGGACGTGATCAAGGCCATCTCCGAGCAGACCAACTTGCTGGCCCTCAATGCCGCCATCGAGGCGGCCCGGGCCGGCGAGCAGGGCCGTGGTTTCGCCGTGGTGGCCGACGAGGTGCGGACCCTGGCCGGGCGTACCCAGACCTCGGCCAACGAGATCAGTGGCATGATCAACGACTTGCAGCAGGCTTCGCGCCAGGCGGTACAGGCCATCCAGTCCGGCGAGTCGCGCACCCGCCAGGCGGTGGGCGAGGCGGCCGGGGCGTCGGATGCGCTGTCGAGCACGGTCAACAGCTTCGATGACATTTCCCAGCGGGCGCAGCAGATTGCCGTGGCGGCGCAAGAGCAGAGCCACGTGACCCAGGAAATCAACGAGCTGGCGGTGCGTATCCACAGCATCAGCGAAGACAACGCCCGGGACGCCCAGGCCCTGGACAAGGTCAGCGAGGCCATGCAGGCCTTGTCAGGACGCCTGGCCGACCTCAGTCACGGTCAGATCTGACGCCGCGCCCGCCCGACTCGGGTCGGGCGGGCGGCTTCGGCCTTTTTCGCCGCCGGGTCCGCCGGCGCCGAATCAGCGGTACGCCCGCTATTGCAGCTTGAAGTTCAGCAACAAGCCCAATGCCACACCGAAGAACCCCAGCAGGCCGCTGCCCAGGGCGCTGCGTGGCGGGCGGCGTTTGGCCAGGTAGCGGGCCGCGGCGCCGCCGAGCACCGCGCCGGGGAAGTCGAGCAGGTAGTAGATCCAGCCCAGGGCATCCTGCGGGGTGGTGATCCACAGGCAGAACAGCAACAGGTGGATGGCCAGGGCCAGGGCGGCACCGGCGACCATGGCCGAGGCCGGGCGGGTCAGGAGCAGCAAGCCGAGGACCAGCGCCTGGGGCAGCCAGTAGCCCGCGAAGTTGTCCCAGAAGTAGTCCTGCGGCTCCATGGCCCGGGCAATGGCCAGGGCCATGCCCAGGATGATGGCGATGATGGCGGGCAGGTGCTGGAGCGGTAGGCGGTGCAGTGGCATGAGGACCTCAGGACGGGCGGGCAGGGACTTTTTACGGTCCGGGGCCGCGCCTGTCCAGTGCCACGTGGACGGTTTCCGCGCAGGTGGCGCCCGGCGTGCTGCACAGCTCGTGCACGCACTGGCGTAGCCAGCGGTGGGCCGGGTCGGCCTCCATCCGGGGGTGCCAGAGCAGGGAAATGGTCATCGGCGCGAGCGCCACGGGCAGCTCGAAGGCATGCAGGCCGGCCCGCAGGTTGCTGGTGTGGCGCTCGGGCACCATGGCGATCAGGTCCGAGCCCCGGGCCAGGGCCAGGGCGGCGGAGAACCCGCTGACCAGGGCCGTCACCTGGCGTGCCAGGCCCAGCGCCTGGAGGGCCGCGTCCATGGGACCATGGGCGTGCCCCTGGTGGGAGACGAGGATGTGCTGGCCGGCCAGGTACTCGTCGAGGCCGACCGGGCCCCGGCTCAAGGGGTGGCCGGCGCGTACCACGCCGACGAAGCGATCGCGAAACAACGCCCGGGTGCGCAGCTCGGGGCTGGTGTCGGCATCCACCACCGCTGTTTCCAGATCGATGCTGGCCTCGCGCAGGGGCTGGCTGTCGCGGTCCAGCTTGGGCACGAAATGCATCCGCACGCCCGGCGCTTCCCGCAGCAGGCGGGCGAGCAGCGCCGGGCCGAAGTTCTCGACGAAACCGTCGCGGCTGCGCAGGGTGAAGGTTCGACGCAACTGCCGCAGGTCCACCTCGGTGGCCGGACGCAAGGCGGCCAGGGCTTCCTCTACCAGGGGGCCAATCCGCTGGCGCAGCTCCAGGGCCCGGGGCGTGGGCACCAAGCCGCGCCCGGCGCGCACCAGCAACGGGTCGCCAGTGGCCTGGCGCAAGCGGGCCAAGGCCCGGCTCATGGCCGAGGGGCTCAGTTGCAGGCGTGCGGCGGCGCGCGCCACGCTGCCTTCGACCAGCAGCACGTCCAGGGTCAGCAACAGATTCAGATCGGGAGTCGACATGGGCGCAATCTAGCATGGCCGAACGCGGCTGGCATGGCGTGGCCTGCAGCTAATAAATGCACCGGCCGCGCCTTCCGCCTGGTGATGGGCGGCCCTAGGCTGGCGGGCATCATGTTGCTGGAGCCTGTGCGATGCCCATTCCCGAATCCGATCCCACCTCCCGGGAGGCCCTGGCGCCCCGTGCGCGCTGGGCCCTGGCCAGCCTGTCGCTGGCAATGCTGATGCCGTCCCTGGACACCAGCATCGCCAATGCCGCGCTGCCGAGCCTGGCCCTGAACCTGGAGGCGTCCTTCCAGCAGGTGCAGTGGATTGTCCTGGCCTATCTGCTGGCCGTCACTACCCTGATCGCCAGCGCCGGGCGCCTGGGCGACCTGCTGGGACGGCGGCGGGTGCTGCTCTGGGGCATCACCCTGTTCACCCTGGCCTCGTTGTGCTGCGGCCTGGCCCCGGACCTGGGCTGGTTGCTGGTGGCCCGCGCCCTGCAAGGCCTGGGAGCGGCAGTGATGCTGGCCTTGAGCATGGCCCTGGTGGGCGATGCGCTGCCCAAGGCCCGCACCGGGGCTGCCATGGGCTGGCTGGGCAGCATGTCGGCTTTGGGCACCACTCTGGGCCCGGCCCTTGGCGGCCTGATACTGGCCAGCATCGATTGGCGCTGGATGTTCCTGGTCAATGTGCCCCTGGGGCTGGTGGCGCTGCTGCTGGCCTGGCGTTGCCTGCCCGCGGACCGGCCGGTGGCGTCGGCCAGTGCCTTCGATGTGCCCGGCAGCGTGCTCCTGGCTTTGAGCCTGGGCGCCTATGCCCTGGCCCTGACCCTGGGGCATAACCGGCTGGCGCCGCTGAACCTGGGCCTGCTGGCGGCCAGCGCGGCGGGAGTCGTCCTGCTGGTTCGCGTCGAGCGCCGGGCGACTGCGCCGCTGTTCCAGCCGGACCTTTTGCGCCGGCCACAACTGCGAAGCAGCTTGTGGCTGAGCCTGCTGGTGTCGACGGTGATCATGACCACCCAGGTGATAGGGCCGTTCTATCTGTCCCGGGGGTTGGGGCTGGACACCCTGGCGGTGGGCCTGAGCCTGTCCCTGGGGCCACTGGTGGCGACCTTGAGTGGCGCACCCGCCGGGCGCCTGGTGGATCGCTACGGTGCCCGGTCGCTGTCCCGGCTCGGCTTGCTGGGCCTGGGCAGCGGCCTGGGCCTGCTGGCGCTGCTGCCCCTGAGCCTGGGACTGGCGGGCTACCTGCTGCCGCTGGCTCTGGTTACCGCCAGCTATGCGTTGTTCCAGGCGGCCAACAACAGCCTGGTGATGCTCGATGTGGCGCCACGGCAGCGCGGACTGACGGCGGGCCTGCTGAGCCTGTCGCGCAACGTCGGGCTGATCAGTGGCGCGGCGGCCATGGGCGCGCTGTTCGCCTGGGGCGCGCAGCCGCAGGCGGGAGGGCGGGGCGGCGTCGAGGCGGTGGCCAGCGGTATGCATTGGACCTTCGGCATGGCGGCGTTGCTGATGTTGCTGGCGCTGGCCATCGCCGGCCGCGACCGGCTGTCCGAGCAGGCCGGTGCGGCTTGTCGGCCGGCGCGCTCCGACTAAGCTTGGCCAGCACAACCCACCAAGGAGCTGGTAACCGTGAGCACTCTTCGCACCCCGTCCCTGGGCCCGATCGTCGGACATACCACCGATACTTCCTGCCGCTTGTGGATCGCCGCCTCGGACGCCCTGGATGAGAAGGGCGTGGCCGAGGACATCCGTACCATCGGCGTCATTGGTGTGGTGGGCGGCAACGGCCGGGTGGCCGCCGACAACATCTACTACTTTCGCCTGCGTCGCGAGTATCACCGCACCGGCACCTTCAACCTCGGAGTCGACGTCAACCTGTGGCGCAACGAGACCGAGCGCAAGCAGCTCAAGCCCTTCCTGCTCACACCCGCCACCCACTACCGGGTGCGCATGGCTTCGCTGAATGTCGATGACGCGGGTTCCATCGATGATGAGGTCTCCAGCGAATCGGTGGTCCAGCGCCTGCCGCCAGCCTCGGCCTGGGCCAGCGACCTGAACCGCCTCGGCGCCGAACGGGTGTATGTGGAGGCCGAGTTCACCACCCACGCCAGTGCCGACGCTGGGGCGGCTTCCGAGCCCTTGAGTTTTCTCCTGGGTTCCTGCCGGTACCCGGGGTTGCCGTGGCAACGGCGGGATTCGGATGCGATCTTCGGGCCCATGCTCAGCGAGCATGGCGATACCCGGTTCGTGCTGATGGTGGGGGACCAGATCTATGCCGATCTGTACAACCGCGCGGTGCCCATCGGCCGGGCGGACAGCTACAAGGAGTTCGAGGAGCGTTACCACACTGCCTTCGGCTCGCCCTTCATCAGCCGCTTGCTGGCGCACAAACCCACCTACATGATCCTCGATGATCATGAGATCGAGGACAACTGGACGCAGGATCGCATCGACAAGAACCTTGGCAAGCGCACCTTGTTCAATTGGGCCATGGGCGCCTACATGAGTTACCAGTGGAGCCATGGCCCGCGCTTCGAGGACAGCTATGTGCAGAACCGCGCGATGTCCGGCAACGATCAGTACCTCAAGCACCGCTCGGTCAAGCAGCTGTTCTACGACTTCTCCTGCGCAAGCTACCCGTTCTTCGTGCTGGATACCCGAACCCAGCGCTTTCTCGATGATGAGCCCGGCGCCCTGCCGGACAACCATCTGCTGGGACGACCCTCGCTGCACCCAGCCGAACCCGGCCAGCTGGATCGCTTGTGTGCCTGGTTGCGGCATATGCAGGAGGATCGTGGCAACACCCCCAAGTTCGTGGTGACCTCCAGCGTCTTCGTGCCCAATGGCGTCGATACCGCAGGGGAGGGGCCGCGCTACGATCGGCGCAAGAACGAGAGCGACTCCTGGTCGGCGTTCCCCACCACCCGCCGCATCGTGCTGGAAACCATCGCCCTGTACCAGGTGCAGAACGTGGTGTTCCTGTCCGGCGACATTCACTGCTCGAACATTTCCCAGCTGGAGTTCAGTGACGGGGTCCAGGGTATCAAGGCCTACGCCGTCACCTCGTCGGCCTTCTACTGGCCGTTCCCGTTTGCCGACGGCGACCCCGCCGGCTACGTGCACGACTCGCGATCCCCCGAGACCCCGGACAGTTTTGCCCTGAAAAACGTCAAGGGCACCATGGACTACCGCACCTGGGCCTTCACCCAGGCCGACAACTTCGCCCGCCTGGACCTGCACCCCGACACCGCTGAACTGCAGGTGCAGTTCTACGGCACCGACGGCAAGCCCCTGCTGACCCGCAAGCAGGACGACGCCGTGAACGACCGGCCGGAACGGCTGCAACTGGCGCCCTGGTAGGCCAATACCGCTCAGTTAATGGAACTGTAGGAGCCAGGCTTGCCCGCGATGGACTGGGGAGCGCTGGGTCTATCCCGTAGGCACGCGCTACCGTTAACGACCCTCGCGAGCAATCGACCGGCTGCTCCTACAGGGGGGATTCAATCCCGATGACAAGCCCAGTTACAGCCCCAGCTCCAGTGCCAGCAGGTCCGCCAGGGGCTGGCGGCGGCGGATCAGGCGCGGCTGGCCGTTTTCGAACAGCACTTCAGGCAGCAGGGTCCGGCTGTTGTAGTTGGAGGACATGCTGGCGCCATAGGCACCGGTATCGTGCAGTACCAGCAGGTCGCCGACCTGGGCCTGGGGCAGCAGGCGCGGGGTCAGGCACTCGTCGTCCTGGGTGAAGATGTCGCCGGACTCGCACAGCGGGCCGCCGACCACGGTCGGTCGTTGCGGACGCTGGACCGCTTGGCCATTGGCGTCCAGCAGGCTCATGCCGTGGTAGGCGCCATACATGGCCGGGCGCATCAGGTCGTTGAAGCCGGTATCCACCAGCACGAAGTGATGCTGGCCGGCGTCCTTGACCACCCGCACTTCGCTGACCAGGCAACCGGCCTCGGCCACCAGGAAGCGTCCGGGCTCGATCTCCATGTGTACGCCGTGGCCCAGGTAGGCCTCGATTTCCTCGCGGGCGACTTTCCAGGCGTTGGCGTAGCGCTGCACGTCCACCGCGGTATCGCCGTCGCGATAGGGGGTGGACAGGCCGCCGCCGATGGAGAACGCCTCGATGTCGTGGTCCAGGGACTTGACCGCCGCGACCATGGCCGCGCCCACCTGCTCCAGGTGGTCGTAGTCGACCCCGGAGCCGATGTGCATGTGCAGGCCCACCAGGTGCAGCTGGTGCTGGCGTATCACCGCCAGGGCCTCGCCCACCTGGTCGTGCCAGATGCCATGCTTGCTGTTTTCCCCGCCGGTGTTGGTCTTGCGGCTGTGGCCGTGGCCGAACCCGGGGTTGATCCGCAGCCAGACCCGATGCCCGGGGGACTGTTCGCCCAGCTGGCGGAGCATGTCGATGGAGCCGGCGTTGACCTCTACTTGCAGTTCCACCACACGCTTGAGAGTGGCCTCGTCGAACAGGTCGCAGGTGAAGACGATCCCGCCGTTGGCCGGGCTGAAACCGGCCAGCAGGGCTCGCTCGATCTCACCCAGGGAGACCGCATCGACCCGCACCCCGGCTTCGCGGATCAGGCGCAGCAGGTGCAGGTTGGACGAGGCCTTCTGGGCATAGCGCACCACGTCGAAGGCTTGCAACTGGGCGATGCGCGCCTGAAGGGTGGCGGCGTCGTAGCACCACAGGGGAGTGCCGTATTGGCGGGCGGCGGCGACGAGTTGGGCGGGAGCGAAGGGAATGGCCATGGTCTGTGCAGTCTGTGGTCAGTGAGAGTGGGGGCAGCATGCCGCTTCCTGGCTATTCAATAAAATATCTATTCTTTGCTATCTGATTCAGTTTTGATATGGATTGATCAACTCAACGAGCCCTCTCGCCATGGATATCTCCCTGCGCCACATCGAAGTGTTCCGCGCCATCATGCAGGCCGGCAGCGTCACCGGCGCGGCGCGCCTGTTGTTCACCTCGCAACCCACGGTCAGTCGTGAACTGGCGCGGCTGGAAAGCCTGTCCGGCCTGCGCCTGTTCGATCGCGAAGGCGGACGCCTGCTGCCCACGGCCCAGGCCCTGCTGTTGCTCGAAGAAGTGGAGCGGGCCTATGTCGGCCTGGAGCGAATCAACAGCGTGGCCCGCTCGATCCGTCGCTTCGAGCATGGCCAACTGAGCCTCTGTTGCCTGCCGCTGTTCTCCCAAACCCTGCTGCCCCCAGTGTGCAAGGACTTCCAGGCCCGGCACCCGGGCATCGGCCTGAGCATCAGCGCCCAGGAATCGCCGCTGCTGGAGGAGTCACTCAGTGCCCAGCGCCACGACCTGGGTCTGACCGAAAGCGAGCACCTGCCCCGGGGTACCCAGGGCGAGTTGCTGTTCTGTGCCGACATGGTCTGCATCCTGCCCGAAGGCCATCCGTTGCTGGCCAAGGCGCGGCTGTCGGTGGCGGACTTTGGCGGCCAGAACTTCATCAACCTCTCGGGCCTGGATATCTATCGGCAGACCCTGGACGAGCATTTTCGCCAGGCCGGGGTTGACCGGAGGATAGTGATCGAGACCACCAATGCCGCCTCGGTGTGCGCCATGGTGCGGCAGAAGCTGGGGGTGGCGATCATCAATCCATTGAGTGCCATGGAGGAGGCGGGGCGCGGCCTGGCGATCCGGCCATTGCAACTGTCGGTGCCTTACAAAGTGATGCTGGTGCGTCCGGATTACCGGCCCTCGTCGAGTTTCGTCGAAGGGTTTTGCCAGTCATTGCGCCAGCAAGCGCTGCGCCTGGGCGGGCAGCTCAAGGAATGGGTGAGCGAGCACTAGGGCAGAGAGGGGATCCCGGTGCGTGAGCACCGGGAGGGCAGGCTAGCCGGTGGATGTCGTGGGTCCGCCGGTTTGCCGATGCTCGTTGTGCTGCGGGCCACCAGGGTGGCCCGCAGCAGAGGCGTTAGCGCTCGATGGCCAGGGCCACGCCCTGGCCGCCGCCGATGCACAGGGTAGCCAGGCCCTTATGGGCATCGCGCTTGATCATTTCATGCAACAGGGTCACCAGCACCCGGCAGCCCGAGGCGCCGATGGGGTGGCCGATGGCGATGGCGCCGCCATTGACGTTGACCTTGGCTGGGTCCCATGCAAGCTCCTTGGCCACCGACAGCGACTGCGCGGCGAAGGCTTCGTTGGCTTCGATCAGGTCCAGTTGGTCGAGGCTCCAGCCGGCCTTCTCCAGGCAGCGGCGGGGGGCCGGGACCGGGCCGACGCCCATGATCGCCGGATCGACCCCGGCGTTGGCGTAGGCGGCGATCCTGGCCAGTACCGGCAGGCCCAGGGCCCGGGCCTTGGTGGCGCTCATCAGCATCACCGCGGCGGCGCCGTCGTTCAGCGCGGAAGCGTTGCCGGCGGTGGCCCCGGCCGCCTTCTTGAACGCCCGCTTGGGGTTTGCCCGGGCCCCGGCCGGGGGGGCGGGGGGGGGGGGGCCCGTGGGGGGG